>JARRQF010000410.1:0-9733 GCA_037382065.1 Candidatus Thiodiazotropha sp.
GCCGCCGAGATTCTTTTTCAACAATTCGCGATCGACGCAGATGTACTGGTAAAAAAGGCCCGCAGCGAATTCGGTCTCACCCATGTGGCCAGCACCCATATCCTCTTCGCCAGTATTGAGGTCGTCCACAGCAGTGAAGAAATCATCTTCTACCGTCACCTTGTGCACGGATATGGCATGGGCCACCTGTGCCGCCGCCTCGGTATTGTATGCAGGAGAGTTGGCCAGCATACGGCCAAAGAGGGCAATATCTGCCGCACTGTGCTGCTTACGCAGCAAAGACAACTCATCTGCCTCAGGCCCCTTTCCACGCTCGGCCAGTGTTTTTACCAGTGCATCGATCGCTTGCCGCTCCTCAAGGCTGAAGTGGGCCAACTGTTCGATATCAACAACATGCAGCGGATCATCGTTTTTCTTGTCCTCCTTTTTCGCCTTACCGAATACTCTGGCGATCTCGATAGCCCAGGCCTTGGCATCCTTTTCCTTTACCCCTTTTTCTATCAATGCAGCATAGACCTGCCGCCCCATCTCTTTGGTGCGTACCCCAACGTGACCAGCCAACGCCTGTTCAAATAGATCTGACTTGCGCCAGGCACGCTTCAGGCTTTGCGATGAAACACGTAACCGTTGGGCACCTCCCATGGTGGGAAGAGGTCAACAGGTGAATTTGTACAAAACAGCTCATGATGTACTCCTTGTATCAAAATTTAAGTAATGTTTATTCCGCAACCTTGGAGAAGTAGACAAGTGCCCAGCGCTTGCGAACTTTATCGCCCCAGTAATAAACCGATTCAGCCAGGTCATTCAGGTTGGCGGTTTTATTTAGCTGGCGAATAACACGAATCATTGCAGGATAGAGTTCCTCGAACGGCTCCTGCAGCAAACGCCTGAAGCGCAATGAACTAAATAATGGGCGACTCCCCTTGCTCTCAGCCATATGCTCGGCCAGTACCCTGCTTTCATTCTCTGTAATGTGAGAAAGAAGGCCCGCTACTGCCGCCAGACGGGTAATGGATGACTCTTGGGTAAACGACTCATCGTTTTCCAGCAGCGATGACATACGTTTCAACAGGCGGTGAAAAGCGGGCTCCAACATCACTTCCTCCGGACTTTTGCAACGACGCAGGCGGGCACGGCCACCGGTATCCTGCTTCAACCCCTCCCACCAACTGGCGAGGATCTCTCCCGCAACGTGCTCTTTTTTAAAACTGATTCCCATACGTTTACTCCTTCTCTTTTCCTTGTGCCTTTTTCGCCTTGACCAGATCGAGGATCTTGTAGAGCTTATCGCCCCACAGTTTCTTACGAAGATCATTATGTGCCCTGGCGATGCGAGCCAGATCGCCTTCATCTAAAGCACCGGTTTCGGCTCGCTCTTCAAACAGCGCTTCACCCTCACTTCGCAATGTGTACAACCACTGTTCGCGTAATGCCACGCCATCACGGTCACTAGTGACCGCTTCATGGCTCTCGCGTAACAGGCCATAGAAGGCCACCTCAGTACGGTCAAAGAAGGCCTCGCGCAGAAACGAGGTATCACCCCTCGTATCACCAGGACGACGGAACCAGGCATCCTTAACGGCACCCTGCACATAACCAGCGACCTGTATCCCTGCCTCGATCAAGTTGTCGACCTGTTTGATGAAACGCTCGCGCTGTTCACCCATTGGCATCAGGTAAAGTGGTACGGTGGTTTCATACCAGGCACGGGCCTTCATGTTGTCCATGTCGTAACCGAAGGCCCAGAGTCGCAATTGCGAGTCGGTAAGTTTTCCCTCATTGAAATAGCTCACCACTCTGGCAGGAATGCGGGTGTCACTACGCACTACCCAGGTGCTCCAGTTGCGATAGCTAAAACCACCAGGCTGAGCATGGCTTGGCATCGGTGCGCCCGTCTTGGCATCAATATAATGGGGACTCAATGGATGCTCCCAGGCACCGCTGTAGTTGATCCCATAGTTCTTTGTTACATAGTGAGTGACGAGTGGCACGCTCTCTGCTGAACAAATATCGCATTCGCCCTCGGCAAGATTCTCAAGTTCCAGACGGATACGCCGGGGCATACCCCAATACATTTGCAGTGGGTGGGCGTGTTCGGGCAGGGTATCTTCTTCGCCCTTGGCACTGGTGCGAGTGGGTGCCAGCCAGGGAAATATAGCTTCTGGCTTAGTGAGCTTGGCATTGCCAGTGAGCTGTTGCGCAACCTCCTGAGGTAAAACATTGAGCCAGAGATCACGCCACAGGGTTGCCTCCAGTCCCTCCGCCGTGGGATCCAGCATGACCAGAGTAGACAACGGCCCACCACCACGTAGCGAGGTACGATGGCCTGCGCCACCACTTGGGGCATTGGTCTGCAGTGTGAAGAGTGCAGTAGCTGCGCAGGCAGGACAGAGACCATTGACGCCCCCACGCTTGATGAAATGGTCTGCGTTCTGCTTCAAGGTATTGGCGCCGGGAAGTTCGATAAGCAGTGCTGAAACTGGTTTGGGTTCATCTGCCAGGGGGACGAAATCCTGCAAAAAGCGTGGACCATCTCCACCCAGCTCAAAGTATTCAGCATAGGGTATGAAGAGCTCGCGCAACCGCTCTGGATTCAAGCTAGCCATTTAGTCTTCTTCCCTAGTTATCCAAAGACGTTTAATCGGAGTCCGAGGCACATTATCAGCCACACTGCGAACTCTACGTGGCAAATATACAGCCAAAATTATTAGTTGATAAGCTGAGCTCAGCAGCTATAAACTTGAGTTCAGCTGTTCTAAAGTAGATTTCGTTCCTCGAAATGTTCGGGGTTGAACCGCTGAGCTCAGCAGCAAAGAAAATGTTCCCCGCATGCGCGGGGATAGAGTCTCCTGGGAGTAATTCCTCTGGGCACGAATGCAAATGTTCCCCGCATGCGCGGGAATAGACACGACGAGTGACCTCCAAAATCATTCCTTATGTGTTTATGCACAACCAATTTGGTTATGGGACATTGCATGT
Organism: Candidatus Thiodiazotropha sp.; assembly: GCA_037382065.1. Taxonomy (GTDB): domain Bacteria; phylum Pseudomonadota; class Gammaproteobacteria; order Chromatiales; family Chromatiaceae; genus Thiodiazotropha. The sequence continues at coordinate 2,980 of JARRQF010000410.1, forward strand.
CTAGCAGACCTCCAAAATCTGCACAGGTGCATTTGTACCTGAAAGACTGGGCAAGTGTGGGGAATTCATAATTCCCCACACTCATCCCCCACCAACAACCCCTCTCGCTCACTATAACGAGCAGCAACCTTATCACCACGGCCATTCACTGCCTCGCCCTGCAACTCATTATTCAGCACCAGCAATACCCCCCACTTACCCTTGGCAGGTAGCTCGTTTATGATGCGCTCCCACTCGGTAGCAGGGACTCCAGCTGGTTTTTCTGCGGTTTTAAGGCGCGAGGTGAGTACCGACACCGAAGAGGTGTGCCAGGGAAAATCCTCACCATTGTGAAGCGGCATTAGGCACTCGCCATCCCAACGGGCTAGATAGATGGTGGTGCTATCACCCAGCCTAGTGGGCGCCTTCTCCTCAGCCCACCAACGACCACCGCCCGTATCACCGTAATAGCTGGTGACCTTAAGGGCGTTGTAATCGCCCAAGCTGCCCTCGCTACTGCGCTCTCCCTCGGAGTCAAAATAACTCTCTTCCAGCCCCTGCGGTGGGTCGACGTCACCATAGACACCCTCGATCAACCTGCGAGCATCGTCGGGCATGGAGAAAGACCCTTTAACCATGAGCAGCCGCAGACCCAACCAGAGTTGGGCGTGGTTGTCATAGACGACAATGACGGTGAAGACGCCCCGCTCGCTGAATAATGAGATCCACCGGGGCCAGGTCACTGATCATCTCATCGAAGTCGATATCGAGTGACTGCTCCACCACTGGGGTGGCAATTAGGATTTGTCCCTTGCGCTCGGACTCGCCTCCCTTTTTGCCGAAGCGATTCACAGCACGTTCTTCGATAGTGAGGCGATCACCCAGGGCGAAACGGGCGTGGAACAGATCGATGTCCCACTCCGGATGGCGCAATTTCAGTTCACGGTAGGCCTCTCGGGCATCATGGACTGTGTTGCGGATCCAGCACAGGCACTTGCCCTGTTCCACAACGGAGACCATAAGCGATTCAGCCTGTTCAAACTCGTCGATGCGCTTAACATTAACCTTGCGACAGACCTCGGAACGCGAAGCCAACACCAGTTCCTGTTGCCCCTGCGCCGAGACATGAGTAAGTAATGGATAATCCTTATTGCTGGTGCGTTGCAGTGCAGTGGGTTGTCGGCCAAACCCGTGGCAAAAGGCCTCCAACAGTTTATAGCGCTGGTTCTGTGGCAGTGTGGCAGAGAGCAGAATGACACTGCCACCAGCGGCGGCGTGAAAGGTGATCAAGGCGTTGAGCAGACGGAATAAATACGCCTCGTAGGCATGCACCTCATCGATAATCAGTACCTTGCCTAGCAGTCCGAACAGGCGCAGCGACTGATGACGCGCAGGAAGAACCCCCAATACCGCCTGATCCACCGTGCCGACACCTACCTCGGACAGCAGAGACTTCTTCGGGCTATCTGCCAGCCAGGCAGCACAGTGAGCCTGAGCCGGATCCGTGTTATCGCCATAGCCTATCGCCGCCGAATCGGGGTAGTGTGTAATGGCATCCCGAAATCCATCGTTTAACCGCCGCGCTCCATGGGCCAGCACCAGTGATGGAGTTGCTCCCTCTGCATAGAGACGGCGATAGACCTTGCCCATGCGATCATACATTGCATTGGCGGTGGCCATAGTGGGTAAGGCGAAGTAGAGCCCACTATATCCTCTCTCTACAAGTAGTCTATGGGCCAGGATCAGGGCCGCCTCTGTCTTACCAGCACCAGTAACATCCTCCAGCAGATAGATCCCAGGGTCAGAGTACAATGGTAACTCCAGACATTTTGCCTGCAGTGGTGTTGGATTTTTAAATGATTCACCGAAGAGTTCCTCCAGGCCCTGTAGTGGCGCAGTTGATGATGGCAACATTCCGGCTTGAGTGATCGCCCTTTCTGCCTGCTCCAAGGCATGCGGCCAATACTCCTCTAGTGGCATGGGATCTGCGACCATACTAAAGAAGTCCTGATTCGACCCCAACCAGTCACACAGCACAGACAATCCGGCCAGCCACCATGAGGCCTTCTTCACAAGTAATGCGGATGGCATTTTACTGACCGATGAAACACCGGAAAGAGCGTACCAATCGTCAAAAAACGCTTGTACCGCCTGCTGGTTTGTCGCGGGAAAATAGTCGCTCAAAGGAGCACGAATTTCTTGCTCATTGTGCGTTACCGGCCTTCCGTGATGACCAACTACCGTATGCATCCAGTAATCCGTAGAAGTATCTTCAGCACTCCTTCTTCCCGACAGGACCGCAACACCTAAGTAACCCTCCGCAGCGCAATAGTGGCGTAGACATAATTTCCACAATAGCGCTCCAAGTGCATCATGCCGCACATAATTAAGTTCTGCTGAGTCATCCTGTAATGAACGGAATAGCTCCGGCTGTAGCGCCTGGAAGTGACGAGCGAATTTACCAATATCATGCAGGCCGAGAAAGAAGACCGCCAGAGTAGTAAGCATCGTTTCATCAATCGATAAAATTCCTGCTAAACGACGCCCTACTCCGGGATTACGGTGTAGAAGAACTGTGCCCACCGCCGCCACATCCAGGCAGTGATACGGTAGCAGATGGTATTTACCGTCATTAGCGGTTTTCCCCCAGTAATGATAGTAGGTTGGAAATTTCATTTTCATATTTTACCCATGCCATCCTTTCCAAGCGCTGGCAGCATTTATTCTTATTTTTTTGCATAATTACTTTCTACCACACCACCGCCTCACCAGATGAGTACATAGATTATTTTTGCGTAGCACTTCACTGCCTGTTGAAACTTGGCACACGCCTTGGCGTGCAATTTTATTGGTTCTAAAAACTTCTAATTCTTCTCCATACTTGAGAATATATTCATGAGCAACTCTCTATCGTCCGAGTATAAAATATACAGCAGGTAGCAGCCGTCTAGCTGGATCTCTCCTTTTTGATCTAGATGCCACTGTTCGCATGCAACCCAGCGTGTACGAAATAGAGTGAAACACAGAACCGCTGTATAGGTACTTTTCACAGCAAAAATACCGTAGCTACGACTTTACGAATAGCCATGGTAAAAATACGGATTCGATTACGCACTTCATCGTATGTACTGCTGCCTTTTTCAAGTAGTTTACTGATACGTTCAAGGATAAGGGCGAGATAGGGCTCGAGCAAACCTGGCAGTAACTCATAGAGCATCTTGGCAATGGTCAACAGAGATCCGGCCTTGTTGGCAGTATACAAGATGCCAGGCCGTGTGAATTGTAATGCATGGGAATCAAAGCGGTAAGCACCACTTTTGTGATCATAGATACCAAATGCATTAAAATGAGTTTGCGGGTATTCGATATCACAATGAAAGGTTGCGTGGGATATATCTAAATCATCAATAAAGTCTCTTGAGAATACTAAAGAATTATTTTTAAAGACTTGGCGGATTTTACAAAAACGCTCGGTTTGGTTCATATTATCCCTGTATTTAGCTGCGCATACCCTACTCCATTCTCACGCTTATTCACTCAAAGGACTTTAGCACACAATAAAGCTTTTGATAGGTCCACTGATAATTACCTTTAGAATTTAACGCCGTTTGCATCGGAAAATCCAAGCAAGATAATTTGATTTTCCAAGAATTACAAGCACTATTCAGCCTAAAAAGATCGGTTGGACAGCGTGAAGAGTTCGCTTGTAGTAGTCAGAGCAAGGCTCGCTACAAACGTTCAATAAAAATACGAGGACACCCACTATTTAAACGTTGTTATGAATATAGTAGCATTTGAAATAACCATCTGAATTTGAATGGCTTTAGACTATTCCAAACGGTGACTGTCCCGGTACTATTATGGGGAAGGCTGGATATGGCAGTCAGAACCTATGGAGCTTTCTAAACTTGTTGCTATTATCGAGCATCACTTGAAAACACCCATTAGCAACTGGGATAATGCAACCAAATCAGGGCGGCTATCGTTTCATGATAAAGAGATTGATCGGCCTGATTAATAGTTACAAATAAAGCAGATTTACTCCGGCAAGGGAAAGATGTACATGTTAAGGATGTAAAGGAAGCTCGTGAGATACTGCGTAGTATGCCGGAATTGCGACCTGGACCTGGAAATATAATGCCAGGACTTAGGGATCGCCAGACATACAGGGACATTCATTATTTGTCCAACGCAGAAAACGTTAATCTGCATTAATAAATGCAGATTTGGGGACACCCATCAAATAGCCAGCATTTAAGCTCTTGATTTTCATTATTAATACAGCAATTCAACGATATAGTGGTGCAGGTTCAAACGTTGGGTGTCCCGATATGTGCTTTTTGAATTGGGCTTCCTCCAGACCTCACCTCGCGATGGCGACCTGGCCCTTCTTCTAACCTTCGGCTCTGCCTATACCTGGTGAGTGGACTTTCACCTCTCTAGCTTCGTGCCATGCCCAGCACACACACTTAGATCAGCTGACCCTAACACGGGCGAAGCCTACATTTGAGGTCAGACTGGATTTTTTTATTGGGTAAAATTCTTTATATTTCAGTTACATTACCTGAATCTATTAGTATATCTCCAACCCCCGAAAGGTCAATCATCACGGGGTAGGGTTTCTTTTTTTCATATATTAACCCTATTATTTCAGCCAAGTAGGCATTTTCTGCGCGTCTTGTTGGAATATTTTCAAAAAAATTATTTACTTCATCGAAATTCTTAATATTTCCAAAACGAATATGTACAGTTTTCTCGATTTTATTATTCCATACAGGGTTAATGTCAATTTCTAATTCGACTTCGCGCCTTGGCCCTATTCGATAATTTACAAGATAACTGTCATGATATTCATATTTAAATGATTTGTATGCCATCTTTCTTTGTCACCCAAGGAACCTCCCCCAGTTTTGTCAGATCTGGGGACACCCATCAAATAGCCACCATTTAAGCTCTTGATTTTCATTATTAATACAACAATTCAACGATATAGTGGTGCAGGTTCAAACGTTGGGTGTCCCGATATGTACTCACTATTAATATTTTGCCTAACGCCTACAGCAGAGGCAAACCGGAGCGCAGCGTAGGTTTGTCATACTGGTTGTACTTGTTATGGCTTTTCATATGTTTCAAGTTCCCAAACGGCCAGAGATTTGTTACCAGCCTTTTTCTTTAACTCACTTACGAGTCCTATATAAGTTTCAATATCTCTAATTTTTGTCCAACTGGTACGATGCTTGTAAGGAAGTTTATCTATTATCACCTTATCTATGGGGCAGTGTGGCGGCTCAGGTATTTCATGCAGTCACCACATTAGTTTCAAATACAGATTGAACGCTTTTTGAACAACACCTATTGGAATAGATCCATTTATTAGGGATGCCGACCATTTTTTATTAATTGCATTCGCAATCGAGGAAATATTAGAAACGTGTGATTCTTCGGTAACCGTCCTAGAATAATTTTTGAGTTTTTTATTTATTTCCTTTTCGAGCAACTGCTTGACACCCTTCCTTTCATAATCTTTTGCTTCCTTCGAGTACATCTTGGCTCTCTGAAATGCAGCATAGACTGTCACTTGCCAGAGAGAACTTTTAATTACTTCATCTTCAGTCATCCAGATTTCCGTGTGCTATTGGGCCATAACATTATTATTCAAAGGCACATTGCCTTTTCCATCAGTATGTAGCCAGCAGATTTTGGGACACCCATCAAATAGCCACCATTTAAGCATTTGATTTTCTGCGTTGGGCAAATAATGGATGTCCCCAATGCCTTATGTTAATCCGCATTTTCACAATTGACGATAGCCTCGAGTATTTGTTTTGAAAAGGCTTTTTTATCCTCATCCGATAGTGATTTAAGGATGTTTTTCAATAGTGGTTTGAATTTTATTGTGGGGTAAAGAGAAGCAGCCTCTATTGGCCAAGTACCATTGAATTCTCCGTTCAATTCGTTCTCTATTTTATTAATTACTCGATCATCTTTTCTCCTGGCAAGCCCAATAAGAGCCTCTCCTCTGATTTCCGGTTCAGAATCTTCCGTACGACCGATTAAAGCTTGTCTCAGCCTGTAATTATCAATATCACATTGGCTACCCAAACCAAAAGTAGCCCAATTTCTTACATCGAAATCTGTATCCTTGGAAAGAGCAATGAGACCATTCACAGCAGAACTATTATCGTGGGAGCTTAGACCAAATGCGACTCCGTGTCTGACTCTTGGGCTTGAGTGATTTACAAGTTTCAATAATTCAGGAATTGCAGATGAATCGTTTCTGTGGCCTAAAGAAAATGCAGCGGATGCAATAACATCAGGACTAGTATCAGATAGAAGTTTTATCAATATTGATACAGATTCTTTGTGGTAAGAGTGCTTTGACCACCCGAGTTGCCCCAGAATATCTGCACCAATTTCTCGTTTAACTGGATCGGATTCGTTTGATAGCTTTTTCGCAGCATTAAACTCGGTTTTTGAACCGCGCTCATGGAGCTTTGAAATTATTTTCCAATATTCATCTTCGTCCTGAATTAAATATGCAGAATCAATCATTTCCTTCGTTGACTTGCTTTCTTCATTTGAAATTATCATGATATTTTCAGAAACAGTCACGGTAGGAACGCCGGTTGTCCCGGCGCCCCCCGTACAGATCCCCACATGAAGTTTTCCCTCACGGGGCTCCTCGGTTGTACTCGCTTTCGCAGTCGACAAAGACATTTTCATCTCTACCACCATACCTTAGTTAAAGCTTGTTTCGCACTGCACACAGGTGCCG
>JARRQF010000411.1:0-3446 GCA_037382065.1 Candidatus Thiodiazotropha sp.
AAGGAGGCATACCACCCATGGTCTTTACCATATCTTGGGCTGGGGTCGCTCATAAGATCTGCGGTTTCATTAAAAAAGTTCAGCATGCCCGCAACATCATCCGGATTGGTCCAATCTGACGGATTTCTATACCACCTTCCCTGGCCATTAAACCAGGTTTCTGTTGGCTGCATCCATCCACCGCGTAATGTCACATTCTCTCCATTGGGATTTTTCAGGTAACGCCCCTCCACATGTAACATAGGGGTTGGCATCCCCAGCCATGCAAAGGCATTGACAGGAAAAATCACTGCTATCATTAATAAAATAAGTAATTTGTTTTTCATATTAAATTCTCTGATCTAACTTACTTCTGCTGCATGTGATGGACCGATGCTCCACACATGCCCCCTAGAGTCTATTGGGAATCCCCGTTTCCCAGACGCGCCGAATAAAGCGATAGCTAAATTCATTCAGATAGTCCTGTAAATACCGATGACTGATTTCAGATAACGTAAATTAAAAGTTTTTGTTTCATAAGCATCAGCACCACTTTTAATATGTATCATATAAAGCAAATTGATAACCTTGATGTTCATCACAGATGATGATTTCAACCTAGAATTCGCAGTTGGACATGGATTGTTCACAAATGCTTGTAGCGCTAGTGGGTTCACCCAATGGGTGAAGAGAAAATTCATTAATTGAGCCTGTATTTCATTACCTTACATCAGATATTAGCGGTCAACTGCAGAATCTAGGTTCAAGTGCATCAATCGTTCCCTGTTTATCCTAGTGTGGTGCTTCATACAAATTGACGATTATAGAAGCCTGCTCAGGCCAGGAGACAAGGCGCAATGCGCAGGGAATGGCTCGCGCCTAACGGCTAACCGCTTAGCGTCACGCTATCATCGTCAATTTGTATGAAGCACCACACTAGGCGAGCCAGACTTCGGAAAGAGAGTAACTCTCCTTTAGCTCGTGAGAAGTTTACTTGACCTGAACGGTGAAGATGATTGATATAAAGAATAAGCGATTGAACCTGGAATGGGATATCAATTATTTATGCACTTGCTGAATCTAAGTATAGAACTTGTCGATCTGAAGCAAGGGTTGGATTATTCCAACCCCTACCGCCTGTTTCTGGGCTCAGCTCTGGATTTGAGGCATCACCTAACTTTAACTAAGGACCACTGTTGATTTGATCCTCCCCACCATCCATAAAGCTTGACATCGCCCCCTGCCTTTGTATTCATTTCCCAAACGTCGATCACCTTATCGCTTAAGGCCGAGGTAATGGAATAGACGCCATTGCTGATATCCTTAATACGCCAGCGTTGATTTTGCTCGCCGGTATAACTCCCTTGACGCAATTCGGCGCCATCGTTGGCACTCCCTTCGGATACCTCCACTGCCTTACCGCTGTGGGCAGCGCGAATAGAATAGGTGCCATCCCCCAGCGCCTCAACGTCAAACTGTTGGTTTGCTTGGCCGTTACCAGGGTATTGGATGACATTCGTACCATCATCCATACGTGCGCCGTAAACATCCAAATAGAGACCACTTAACGAAGATACGATGTTATATCTGCCGTTTTCAATTGTCTGAGCAGTTGGGTTCGGAACCGGAGTTGGAGTTGGAGTTGGAGTTGGAGTTGGAACCGGAGTCGAATCCTGATTAACATTAACAGTAAAATCCTGTGTGCTTTGCATGCCGCAGGAATTGGTATAGGTGGCTGTAGCAGTACAGGAGTCTGTCGGGGAGATCGTTTGTTCGCGTGAGCTGCCGGATGTGCCGCATCCACTCCAACTCCATACACCACTGCTGACCGGTTGCGGGCCGAACGTTACCTGATCTCCGGAGGTTACGCTCACACTGGTGTTTTGTTGCCAGCTGCCCTCCTTGACCTGTACATACGATGTGATGGCTGTGGGATTGCAGCCACCATCACATGGCATGATGGGATCATCAGGACCGGCGACATCAAGACCCAGGAAGGGAACCCAGAATACTGGTTTCCATGCATCCGAACCGTGGCCGCCACCGACCTCCGAGTAGGCATCGATCAACGTATCACCACAGGCATTCTGCCAGGTCTGATGAATGAAGGTACTTTGGATATCAAGGAGGTGTTCTTCGGTCGTTGAGGTCGGAGTCTCGTTTAAGCCAAGAAGATTACTGTATTGCTTTGCACTATTCCCGAGGTTTTTATAACTGACAATGGGATCCGCCGTACCGTGCCATAGCTGAATACGAGGATAGGGCCCGGAATATCCCGGAGTGATGGCGCGAATAATATCGCCCCATTGCTGCGGGATGAGATTCCTATCATCCCCCCACCCGTTGGCTCCACAGGTGACCCCGGCGAATCCGACGCCTGCCTTGAAGACCTCCGGATACACACCTAGCATGGTTTCCACCATCATGGCGCCGGACGAACCTCCCAGTGCATAAACACGATTGGGGTTTGCGTGATACGTATCGAGCGTGTAATTCACCATCCGGATGACCGCTTCCGAGTCGGCGCGACCGTAACGGGTAAGCGATTCAGGTGAGCCGTTATCCCAACACCTACCAAAGTTACCATCGGAATCCATGGTTGAGGGAACGATGACAATAAAGCCATACTGATCCGCCGACTTATTACTTTGGCTATCGTAAAAGAAGAAGGGGCCGGTTCCACCGCATTGGTGCAAGGCAAGCAGAACGGGAGGATTTGCAACCACGTTATCCGGCACGTAGATCTTCATCTCAACCCTTGTATTCAAACCGGCACTGCCCCACTGACTGCCCGGAACCAACTGGAGTGACGCAGCATTTATCGGTGGCGCTATAAATAGTGCAATCAGAAGAAAGCAGGCGACGGTAATAAGCAAAGCTGTCTCCACTTTTCCATCTGACGCCTTTACCGTGTGTTGCCTGGTTTCTATTTTCATAAACATAACTTACTGCTCCACATCATGTGATGAGCCTATGCTCCACGCAATGAAATTTTCGATTACTGATTCCAGATAACGTAAATTAAAAGTTTTTGCGTCATAGCTATCAGCACCAGTTTTAATATGTATCATATACAGTAACCTGATAACTTTGATGTTCATCACAGACTCAGTTTCAAGTAAGGACAATTGCACTACGTTGATCTTATGGGACCGGTCGAGATACCCACTCAATCTCAGAAAGCGCCAAGCATTCGCATGACACATTTCATGATAGTGATGTAAGAAGCTACGCTTACGCTATTTTATATCCCCCTCACCCTGGCCCTCTCCCGCAAGGAGAGAGGGAATGCAGGGTTCGAACCCTGGCGTGACCAAGCCCTTGGGTGCCACACAGTAAGCTAATGTTTACGATGCGCTCGAAAAGTAGACTCCCTCTCCTCTTGGAGGCTGTTGTAAAAGCATGCCGCGAATATTCGCAAAAGTCGTAGGATGTGGTGAGGTACAAACCGCATCATGATTTTCGAT
>JARRQF010000412.1:0-3429 GCA_037382065.1 Candidatus Thiodiazotropha sp.
CAGGATACTGCGTTGCAATGCTTGAAAAGGGCGAGCCATTCCCTGCGCATTGCGCCTTGTCTCCTGGCCTGAGCAGGCTTCTATCATCGTCAATTTGTATGAAGCACCACACTAGCGTGATGGGTTCACCCAATGGGTGAGATAAAATTCATTAATTGATCCTGTATTTTATTTCAGTGGCCCTTACATCAGTGGTCAATAGTTGAATCTGGGTTTATATAATGTACATCTGCCTGATAAGCGTGCATGGGTTGATTCGCGGACATGATCTCGAACTTGGGCGTGACGCAGACACAGGGGGCCAGACCAAATATGTGGTTGATCTGGCTCGGGCGTTGGCCGAGAGTGAACAGGTTAGCCGAGTTGATCTGGTAACCCGCTGTGTGGTGGATCCTGATATCAGTGATGATTATGCTCAGCCACTGGAGATTCTATCACCAAAGGCTAGGATCATACGTATTGAAGCTGGACCTGAAGGTTATCTTGCCAAAGAGACTTTGTGGGATCATCTTGACAGCTTCATGGATAATCTTTTTAACTGGCTGAATGTTCAGTCACAGATGCCAACGGTCATACATAGCCACTATGCCGATGCTGGATATGTTGGCGTCAGGCTATCTCATCTGTTGGGTGTTCCTCTGGTACATACTGGCCACTCATTGGGGCGGGATAAGCAACAGCGGCTGCTTACCAAAGGGTTGTCACGGCAGGATATCAATGAACGCTATAACATGGAGCGTCGGGTGGAGGCTGAAGAGGAGTTATTGGCAAATGCGGACCTAGTGATTACCAGCACCCAAAACGAAATCGACGAGCAATACAGTCTCTACAACTACTACCAGCCGGATAATATGGCGGTCATTCCTCCCGGAACCGATCTGACCCTATTTTATCCACCGAAGCCGAAGGATGATATTGCGTTTGCTGAGAGTTTAGCGCACTTCCTTCGGCAACCTGATAAGCCAATTATTTTGGCACTTTCCCGCCCAGACGAGCGAAAAAACATCCTGACACTGCTTGAGGTTTATGGCGAATCAAGCCAATTGCAGAAAGCGGCTAACTTGGTGATTGTTGCTGGAAATCGTGACGATATACGGGAAATGGATAGTGGTCCTCAATCAGTAATGACCGATATCTTGATGACCATTGATCTCTATGATCTGTATGGGAAAGTTGCAATACCTAAACGTCATTTGGCAAGCGAAGTGCCAGAAATCTATCGTCTAACAACGCTCTCCAAAGGGGTGTTTGTCAATCCGGCATTGACGGAACCTTTTGGCCTGACGCTACTGGAAGCTGCTGCCAGTGGCTTACCACTTATTGCTACAGAGAATGGTGGGCCGGTTGATATCATTGGAAACTGCAATAATGGCTTGTTGATCGATCCTCTGGATAAAAATGCGATTAAGACAAATTTATTGAAGATCCTGCAAGATGATCTGTTGTGGCAGCGACTTTCCAAAAATGGATTAATCGGCGTGCGTAAATACTATTCATGGAAGGCGCATGCAAAAAAATATCTATCGATGATAACGCCGTTGTCTGATGTACATGATAGGTTGCCAACTAAGCCGCCCAGGCATGTCAAATATCGTTATCGTGACCGCGCAATTTTTACCGACCTTGATCAAAACCTGCTTGGCAACCCATCTGGACTGAAACGTTTTATCGAAGTCGTACGTAATAATCGCAAATGCGCTACTTTTGGAATTGCCACTGGTCGGCGTCTGGATGATGCTCTGTCGGTTATGAAAAAGTATTCCATTCCCATTCCCGATGTTTTGATTACCAGTTTGGGTACTAAGATTCACTATACTCAGGGACTCACGATGGATGATTTCTGGGTAGAGCATATCGACCATCTCTGGCAACCGAAAAGCATTCGTCGAGTGATGGCTGGTCTGCCAGGAATCAAACCACAGTTAAAACAGGAACAGAGTTATTTTAAAATCGCTTATCACTATGATCCAAACAAAGCGCCTTCAGTCGATGAAATCAATGCGCTACTGCACAAAGAGGAGCTGACCTGCAATGTCATTCATGCCTTTGGTCAATTTCTTGATGTATTGCCGTCTCGTGCTTCAAAGGGGCAGGCACTGCGCTATGTGGCGCAGCGTTTGGATGTGCCCCTTGAAAATATTCTGGTGGCAGGTGGCTCTGGGGCAGATGAAGACATGATGCGTGGTAACACGCTAGCTGTGGTGGTGGCCAATCGACATAATGAAGAGCTTTCCCATATGATCGATCATGAACGCATCTATTTCGCCAAGCAATCTCACGCCCTGGGCATACTGGAAGCTATTGAATATTATGATTTTTTTAAAAGCTGTCATGTGCCTATCGAAGCATGACGCAAAGATTACTGATCTGTACTGATCTGGATAGAACACTGCTACCCAATGGTCCGCAGGCTGAATCATCGGGGGCGCGAAGCTGTTTTGCACAACTTTGCGAAACAGGTAAAGTGGCATTGGCCTATGTCAGTGGTCGTGATCGCGCTCTGGTGGAGGAGGCTATTAAGGCATACGATTTGCCAAAACCCGATTATGTCATTGGGGATGTTGGGTCCACCCTCTATCGATGTAATGACCCTGTTTCATGGTCTATTGTGACAGAGTGGGAGGATATTATTCGTCAAGATTGGAACGGATATACTCATCAGGATCTGCAACAGCTATTCTTGAATTGGCAGGACTTACGCCTGCAAGAACCCAATAAACAGAACCGTTACAAACTCAGTTTCTATATTGACCTTGATTGTGATCAGCTGCGATTGCGTGAGAAGATGGAGGAGCGGTTGCAACGGCTAGGTGTGAAAGCCAGTCTGATTTGGAGTGTTGATGAAGCGGCATATGTTGGGTTATTGGATCTGCTACCCCAACAAGCAACGAAATATCATGCGGTGGAATTTCTGCGCCGTTTGATGAGCTATGAACTAGCTGAAACGCTCTTCTCCGGAGATAGTGGTAATGATTTGGATGTACTGGCTAGCCCGATTCCTTCTGTGCTGGTGGCAAATGCTCAGCCTGAGGTTCAGCAAGAGGCGCGGCGTCTGGTCATAGAGCGGGGCACGGAGCAGGCTTTTTATCTGGCTGAAGGTGGTTATCTGGGTATGAATGGTTGCTACAGCGCTGGTATACTTGAGGGCGTGGCCCACTACCATCCATTCTTCGCGAAACAGTTACTAGAGAATGGCTGCTATGTGACAAGAAATTAAAACTTAGGTAGATTGCTTCTCGAATGGATTAACCAACTAGTGTGGTGCTTCATACAAATTGACGATGATAGAAGCCTGCTCAGGCCAGGAGAGAAGGCGCAATGCGCAGGGAATGGCTCGCCCTTTTCAAGCATGGCAACGCAGTATCCTGGCCTGAGCAGGCTTCCCTTCGGGCGAGACGCTAAGCGGTCATCCGCGTTGTTGCGCGCCTT
>JARRQF010000413.1:0-1277 GCA_037382065.1 Candidatus Thiodiazotropha sp.
GTTTTGTCTCATGTTTCTTTCTCGTGCTTTTATTTGCTTACAGGTAACCTATAATCACTAAATAGATGATTAGTAGTGTGTATTTAGTAGATAACGGTGAGGTTGTACTACCAATACCCTCTTTTCCGAAATGCACTTAGCAGGCAATTTCTGTTGGATAGTAGACGAATTGCACACCTAATTGCGCAAATAGGTAGGATAGTGTGCAAGTTGCCTGCTATTTTTAATGTTAGGCAACCCAAAATTCTAAGAAATAAGCATGTTTGATGGAATAGAAAATCTTACGTTTGATGATCCAGAATTCAAAGAGGATTCTGTCAGAGAGCTTATTATTGCCCCAATGCTGAAAAAGTTGGGCTACTTGCCAAGTGGCACGCATCGGATTGCTAGGAGTAAAACTTTACGGAATCCGTTTATACGCGTCGGCACTAGAAATCATCCAGTCACTACAATTCCAGATTATACGTTCTATATAGAAGATCGACCGGCCTTTGTTCTCGATGCCAAAGGTCCATCCGAAGGTGTTTTAGATCACAATCACGTCCAGCAAGCATATAGCTATGCGATTCACCCGGAAATACGATGTGATGAATTTGGGCTATGTAACGGTAGAGAGTTAGTTATCTTTAGCACTTCCAAGATTGAACCCTTACTTCATATCGATTTTCAAAATTTTGAATCAGAATGGGATAAAATTGAGAAGTATTTGGCGCCAAAGTATCTGTCCAATCCCGTTTTAAGAAAATTCGCGCCTGATTTCGGTATGGCTCTACTTCGGATGGGCTTCAATAAAAAGATTGATATGCACATGTTGGAAACAAGGCTCAATCTGTTTGGGAAAATTGATGATTCGCTTATGAGTGCATCAGCAAATTGTAATTTCGGTTCGGGTGATTTTTGTGCAAGCTTCGATTTTCACCCAGATTTGTTGCCTTCAATTGTCTCTGGGCTACCCAAACAGTTAGCTAACCGGTTCACAGAAGCATTAAAACGAACTCCATTTCAAGCGGCTGCTGGTCTAGCTATAGAACTCGATATAACTGTAAATCTTGGTGAGGTAACTCAAGGGCAGTCAGAAGAATTCGTACCCTTAATCATTCGAGAAGTTCGCGAGTCAAGGTTTAATCCGGCTGAAATACCGAATTATCCAAATGATATACCTCCTCATGTATTTAATCTCAGAGACCATTTTGTACTTAAATGTTCGAAAAAGACACGCATTCGAGAGGGGTAGTCATAGGGAATTCTGGAGGGAGTCCGCAAAAATCAGAAGGAAG
>JARRQF010000413.1:1333-4746 GCA_037382065.1 Candidatus Thiodiazotropha sp.
AACCAGAGGAAAAACAATGGCACAACAACCCAACCAGCCAAGGCAGCGCGCATGGGTTATTTCTCAGGAACTATCTGACCCACTGCAATTCATTGAGCTGGGGAAAGAATTCAAAGGTGGAAAAATACTTGGAACACCCGCCAACGTTACAGCCAACATCAATGGTTCTTTCTATGGCATAAACATCAAGGGCGAAATTGATGAGGTTTACAATGATTTTCAGGCTCTTTCTGATCAGCAATTCGTAAGCGCCAGTTTTCAAGCCCAGCACCCGGCGCTAAAGAATGTAAACGTCAACCTATCTTTGAATTTCGCTTTAAACCAAATATCGGTCAACATTCAAAACGCGAACAACCAACAAGCCGAAAATGCGATTGATCATATTCAGTCACGATTCCCAAGGCACCCTGGGCCTACTGAATCTGAAGCGAATGGGCTTTCGCTAAAGCTAGTCGCCCTTACGAAAGAGGCTGAAAGTGCTTCTCAAGCTGCGCAAGATGCCAAGAAGAAACACGCCCTCATCCAGAAAAAACTTGGGGAGTCAGAGAAGGCAGTTACCGCTGTGAATAAACAGTTGGAGAAAGTTAGGAGCCTGGCTGATGAGGTCGTGCATAAGCATCAAGAAACAACAAAGAATGCATCAGATGTAGTCAATGCAAAGGCTCAAGTGCTGTCCGATGCTGAGAATTCTCGCAATGAAAAAGAAAACGTTGGGGCAATTGAAGCTCAAATCCGGCAATTCTTTGATGAGATAGGCAAAAATCAGAAATCGCTGCAAAGTCACCAGGCGCAATCTGAGAAACTCATCAAGGATAACGGCGAGGAAACTGAAGCGATCGTACGCCGCAACAAAGAACTTCAAGTAGAAATTAAGGAGCATCTGCAAAAAGCAGTAGGAGCTTCACTTTTCAGTGCGTTTCAGAAACGAAAGGAGCAAATCTCTGTATCGAAATGGGTTTGGGCTGCGTTAACGATCATCGCAATCATCGCTCAGATTGGCGTTTTCATTTGGTTGGCGCAAACAGCAGCAGATGGAAATGTGGATCAAGCATTTTATGAACGCCCTACATTCTTGCTGAGATCCCTCGCTTCCATCCCAATTATCTTCTTCATTGGCTATGCCATTCGCCAGTATTCCCGAGAGAGGGAGTTTGAGGAACTTTATTCATTCAAAGCGGCAATATCATTCTCTCTTTCGCCCTATCTCGATTTGGTAGAATCTCTCACAGCTAAGAAAGAATCAGAAAATTATCGAGAATTTGCAGTAAAAACTATCGAGCAAATATTCGACAATCCTACGCATCATGAAACCACGCCAACAAAGAAAGGCGATAAAGATAACCTTCTGACGAAGGAAATCTTAGACAAAATGATTGATTTCATAGAAAAGGTAAAATAAATCCAGGACACTCATCATTATCTATCATTTAAGCTACTGATTTTCTGAATTAATATAGCAATTCAACAGTAATACGAGGACAGTCACCGTTTTGTGGGTGGACCCCAACAAACCCAATCGTTGCCATACAGCTATGTTGGGAGCCCAAATACAAGGCACACAATTTTCTAGCTGTGTCTATGATCGTTTGAATAACAATTGGGTTAGCAAGGTAGCTCTAACCGTCAATGACAAGTCATTTAATTTCGACCCTATTTACAAGGCTGTGGAAAGGCTGAGAAAGTACCTAATACCAGCCATAATTAATGGTTCTTCAAGTGAAATTGAGTTTCATGAGAAACTGCCAATTATTTCTGTCGACGCTGAGTTACCTGAAAATGCCTAACCATAGGAGACAGTACATAAAGGGGGCAAGTCTGTACTTATAGTATTTAATTATCAATACCAATTATTTCACATTGCTTAGTTTCAAGATTACAGTATCACCCTTTCCCGATTTAGATGTCCATCTATACTAGTCAGTAACAATGGTTTCACACTAGGCTACGCTTAGATGAATCAGTACTTCTATCTCACAAACCATGTTTAGTTACATGTCAGCATTGACAACAAGGCAATACATTATCTTGTTGGTAGCTATACTTCAGTATAATATTTGTCCGTTTTTACCATTTTGATTAGGTCATCTAAATCCGAAATTTAATGCTATCAACTATTAAAAACAGCCATTTATATAGCACTTAACTGGATTAGGTGACATCGTGACGTGTATAAACACGGCCTTTAGGTCGTCTAAATATAGTTAGCACAATAAGGTATGTGTAATGAAAAAAAGAAAACATTATTATCAAAGCAAGATAGCAATTGTCTATGACTTTGATGGCACGCTTTCACCACAGCCAATGCAAGAATACACTGTATTACCAGAACTTGGTATACGATCGATAGACTTCTGGAAAGAGGTCTCGAAGCAAGCTCGTGATACAGAGGCAGAAAGCATGTTAGTCTATATGCGGCTTTTGATTGAAAAAGCCGATTCTAAAAAAATTCATCTAGGTAAGGAGGAGCTAGCAAAGCTTGCTAAAGAAATAAAATATTTCCCTGGCGTGGAAACTTGGTTTAAAAGAATTAATAATTATGTCAAAGAAATTAGTCATAGTAAAAGCAAGATAGAGCACTATATTATTTCAGCTGGCATGAAAGAAATACTCATAGGTTCATCAATTAAAAAAGAGTTTAAAAATATTTTTGCTTCGGAGTATCATTTTAACCATCATGGAGTGGCCATATTTCCGAAACAGATAATTACAGACACGACAAAAACACAATTTCTATTTCGAATAAACAAAGGCAAGCAAAAGTTAACTGAAAGTATCAATCAGCATATGCCGGAACATAAAAGACCAATTCCATTTTCAAATATAATCTATATTGGTGATGGCTTGACTGATGTACCAAGCATGGTTGTAACGAAACAAAATGGCGGTCATTCAATAGCGGTATATAAGCCAAAATCAAAAAATGGATTATCAGTTTGTAAAGATCTATTAAAAGCAAATAGAGTTCACTTTATCGCACCTGCGGATTATAAAGAAGACGGCATTCTAAACACTAGAATAAAGCTTCTATTGAGGGCTGTTATTTCTAGTATTGATTATGATAGGAAGTTATATGCGTGCAGGAGGGAAAACAGTTTATTGTCAGATTAATTAGCTAACCATTAAATTTTTAATTCCAGGACACCCATCATTATCTATCATTTAAGCTACTGATTTTCTGCATTAATATAGCAATTCAACAGTATATTGGAGCGTAATCAACCGTTGAATGTCCCCAATGCCCCTGGTTTTTCACTCTTCCGAATAACCCCTTTCCTTATATTGTATGAGTGCGGTCCTACCGTAGCAATGTTGGTTTGAATAGCAAATTGAACCTCTTGGTTATCCGTTGGTGATGGCTAATTCACCGAGTTTTCAGCTAAAGCATTCCTGCTGACATTACTTTTCAAACAGCA
>JARRQF010000414.1:0-3407 GCA_037382065.1 Candidatus Thiodiazotropha sp.
TACATGAGCATGGGCCAGATTGGCTCTTTGAATTAGTTGAAGACCCATATGATATCAGGAGAGCGAGTGTTGCTTATAAATTCAAAACATAAAAATGTATAACGAGACGCGGGGTCTCGCTAATTAAGCTGTTATGTGCAGGAGAAAGTAATTTGCTAGTCTGGGATGAAACGGATGTTTTGACTGTGTTAGAAGTGTCCCCAAAGGTAGAAACCGATGGTATCTGGCATAAGTACGTTGTAGAAAAAGAAGGTATTCAACTTGACATATTGATCTATCAGTACGATGGTGATGTTAGGTTTGAGTTGGTCAACACTCGCAATGGCAAAAATATCTTTGCAATGCAACTCATCGATTGTCAGGGCATTCTTCGTACACTCGATAATACTGGCGAGTATCTTGAGTTTGCACCGTCGAAATGTTTTGGCACTCGTTACGACGGTGAGCAATCTATACCTTACGGAGTCAGGGTGTATGTTAATCCAAGCATCAACCTTTCATTGTATAGCTAAAGCACATAACCAGCTAATCAAGTACGCTCCCTGCGTTCGCCGGACGCTCGTTCCTCGCGCCGCTTATTGGGGTCGTTAGATGCTCGATAGGAAATCTATGAAAAGAGGGATTGTATATTTAGTTTTTGTTTGTTAATTCTCGCTAATTTAACCTCAATTTGTTGGTATTGGGTTGAGGGAGGGTTTGAGCCAGCGATAACTTCCATTTTAATATTTACCGCCATTATTGGTATTTTTGTAGAACGATGGATTAATAATAAGGCTAGACGAAGTGAGCTTCTCCACGCACTAGTTCATGAGCTCTATATAAATTCTGGAGTGCTTGCGTCACCTGAAATGAATGGTGCTGATCTAGAAAAAACGAAAATATTTACAAGGCTCAATACTTCAATGGTAGATGCGTGTTTGGTGTCTGGTTGCTTCATGGAAGACTCTGATAAAAAGCTGTTTAAGCTACTTCATGATTGGAAAGCTTATTCAACACAGTTCAACTCAAGGCTTACAGCCACTGAGAGTGCAATTATTCTAAATTCGACTAAGGAAAACATCTCACTTTGGAATGCTAAGTTGAGTACAGGGAAGACATTGAAACAGATACAAGAAAGGTTGACAGGGCTTGGAAGCCTCCTGCTAGATGATTACTCAAAAGAATCGGGGATAACCGATGACACAATATTGTTTAATTAATGCATCTGAAAATGTATAACGAGACGCGGGGTCTCGTTAATTAAGCTGTTAGCTTTTTAAAAGGTCTGTAGGCATTGCAAAAAATTGGATAACAAAATGGCATTTAGAATTTTGATTATAGGATTAACTCTAGCATCATTATTAAACTCAAAAGCGGTATATTCGATGGAAAATAAATTGGGCGAACCTGATGTGTTTATTCATTATGCAATATTTTTTGGGAAGCAAGAACAAGAACTTAATTCCGAAGACTTAACCAAACAATGCGATCTAAAAGGAATAGAAAGAATAACTAGTTTCGACTCTTTCACAAATAAACCAGGCGTCATAATTAAAAATCAAGACGTTGGTCAGCTACCGGTGCCAAGTTTGCAGGCTTTACAATACTTTGGTCGTGGGTTTGATCAAGCTAAAGCAGATCGGATAATGGAATCTGATTATTCAGTTTCTTTTATAGGTGTTGGTCCCTTCGATAAGGATCATTCTTTACTTAAAAAAATCACAATTTGTGTTTATAGCGTTGCTAAGAAATATAATGCTTTTGTTTATGATGTGGCAGATTCTCTAACTTTCACCTCAGACTCATTCGCGAATATTAGAGTAAACGAAATTAGTCAAGGATTTTTCAGTTCATCTCAATTTGGTGTTCGAGCTTACAGGGTGGAGAGAGGTATACGGAGCGTTTCCATGGGGCTTGAAAAGTTTGGCCAGCCAAACCTTGCAATAGAAAATTTTTCAGAACACCACATGGGGTACATGGACAAGTTGTTTACATTAGTACTACAACATGTAATAGAGTCTAGAGATAAAGTCGTTCCAGGACCAATTTCAATAGATGTAAAAAATATTTCCAATCCAATGTTGCAGAAAAATATGCAGTCATCAATCGCGCCAAATGGTATTGGAAGAGCAAGATTAGTACTTAAAAAGGCTGTACCGCACGACGGGGACCCATCAGAATTGTTAGCAATTACCTTCGAAAACCCTCCAGGTGACAGCTTGTGGGATGAGCAGGCGAAATTACTTCTAGCGATCTTCGGTAGAGATCGTGATATTTCCAGCGTGCCAGACTCAGCTAGTTTAGATGAAGCGATTGCATCAGCAAAGATGAGGGCAAAAGATATTCTTGAAGAGGGTCATACATTAGAAAAAGATGGTATGAGATTATTGTTGGCTGTTGCTTTGGAAGAAACCAAAGAAGTTATTTGGGTTGAGGTCAGCGATTGGGAAGGTCAAAAAGGTATCGGCATTTTGCTCAGTGATCCAATCCATACTAAGAGTCTTCGCTCAGGCATGAAATATGAATTCAACTACGCTTTTATCATGGATTTCAAATTGTATGGTCCAGATGGTTTATTAGAGCAAGGTGGAGTTGATGAGCTGGCCCGTAGAGCCGGATCAAGGCAATGAAAGCTAAAAATGTATAACGAGACGCGGGGTCTCGTTAATTAAGCTGTTATAGCACAGGAAGATTCGAATGAGATACGGTGGCCAAAACTTCGATAAAAAAGGATTTGTCTCCATTTGGGTAAGTAAAGTTACTCTCGATGAAATTCCTGACGACTACTTTGAAGAAAGGTATGGGGAGGAATATGAAGATACTCCTCTTAGCAAGTGGTGTGAGAATTTTGGCTTTGGCTACTACGACCATGATCAAATTGAAGATAATGGTGTAGAAGTAGGCACTGACTCTTTAGATAGGATCCTAGGCGAATGTTCTTACTCAAAATCGTATGTGAAACAAGCCGTTTCTAAAGCTAAGGAGAAAGGCTTAGAGACAGTTTCGTGGATTAGAAATTTATTTGATTGTTCATATTCACCAGAAAGCACAGGAATTGATGAAGATCAGTTCATGATTTTTCTGGGTGCTTTTGAGTATGATACAAAATCGGAAAGTAAATATGAGACACAATTTTAGTCACATCAATGCTATAAAAATGTACCTGATTACCCATAAACCTCAGCCATTCTCAAGAGGCGATATGGCATGGGCGGCGTTCGAAGAGCGACAAACAGCAACCGTTCAATCATGGCCGGCAGATCGAAACGGCGGTTAAACCGATATTCAAACTCAGCAAGGTAGCGTGGCACATGTTTCTCCCGAATTGCATGAAAAGTACCCAGCAGGCTGTTTTTGACATTGCCCAGCATGGTGTTGACCCATTTGAAACACGAGTGCTGGGCGCTCTGTCTCCCTCCACCGGTCAC
>JARRQF010000415.1:0-3405 GCA_037382065.1 Candidatus Thiodiazotropha sp.
GGCCAGGATACTGCGTTGCAATGCTTGAAAAGGGCGAGCCATTCCCTGCGCATTGCGCCTTGTCTCCTGGCCTGAGCAGGCTTCTATAATCGTCAATTTGTATGAAGCACCACACTAGGATTATTGTCATAATCATCGTCAATAAGCCATGCTCATGTAGGCTTAACTGGTTCGATGCCAACATGCCGAAGTAATTCTGCCGTCTCAAACAGTGGCAGCCCCATCACTCCGGAATAACTACCTTCCAGGCGTTTAACAAATTGAGCGCCAACGCCTTGAATCCCGTACCCTCCAGCCTTATCGACCGGCTCCCCAGTATCCCAATAAGCCTGGATTTCAACCTCACTCATTGCGCGGAAAATAACCTGACTAATGCTGACTCTTATCTCAATAGCCTCAGCACATAGCGCCACAGCGCTATAGACTTGATGAACGTTACCTGACAGCTGACGCAACATCCACACACCATGATCCCGATTTTCCGGCTTACCAAACACCTCGCCTTTCACCACCACACTAGTATCCGCAGCCAATACCGGCAAATAGGAACCTCCGATGCTGGCATCAAGTCCAGCCTGAGCCTTGTCAGCTGCCAGACGCTGTACATAGTTCAGAGGCAGTTCACCACTCTGTAAGCGCTCATCCACTTCGATATCGACCAACTGATAATCGATACCTATCTGGCTGAGCAGCTCACGGCGGCGAGGAGAACGCGAAGCAAGATAGATCTGAGGTTTCCGAGTCATAATCCTAGAATTCTTGCAGCGTCATTGGATTCACCCAATGGATGATAGTAGATTTCATTCATTGATCCTGCATATTATTCAGAGGAAGGTCTACCCCGCACGATGATAGGGATGGTTACGCAAGAGACTCCAGGCCCGATAGAGCTGCTCAGCCACCACAACCCTAACCAGCGGATGAGGCAGGGTCAGCGGAGAGAGCGACCAACGAACTTCAGCCCGTCGCAGGCAGTCAGCAGAGAGCCCTTCAGGCCCCCCCACCAGCAGAGCCAAATCACGGCCATCCCCCATCCAGTTTCCCAACCGCTCAGAGAGTTGCTCGGTATTCCAAGCCAGGCCCAACACATCCAATGCAATAATCTGGCAACCTTTGGGAATCGCTTTTTGCATCCGTTCACCCTCATCCTGCAGAGTTCGTTTGATATCTGCTTTTCTGCCACGATGACCTGGCGCCACTTCCAGCAGACGCAGATGACACTCCCCTGTCAAGCGGCGTGCATACTCTTCATAACCATTAACCACCCAGCTCGGCATACGATTGCCCACAGAAATGAGGTAAATATTCATGCTCCAGATTGTACGGGATTGTCTGGCCCAATTGGGTTAAATTTTTGTGGCTGTCTACGAGGCAAGATCGTAGTCAATCATAATATAAGGTATCCTTCTGAGTCATGAGTGAAAAACATCTAACAGAAACCCGTTTTGCCGATTTCAATCTTGACGAGCAGATTCTGCTTGGTATCCAGGAAGCTGGCTTTGAATATTGCACCCCGATCCAGGCTGAGACCCTACCGATCGCTCTAGCCGGTAGAGACCTGGCTGGACAGGCACAGACAGGAACAGGCAAAACAGCCGCTTTTCTGATTGCAGTGTTGCACTATCTACTGAACACCCCTCCCGGAGAACATCGCAAACCCAACCAGCCCCGCACCTTAATTCTGGCTCCCACCCGGGAACTTGCCGTACAGATCTATAACGATGCCCAGATCCTCACCAAGCACACAGGTTTAACAACCACCGCCGTTTATGGTGGTACCGGTTACGAGCAGCAGCGCAAACAGATTGCGGAGGGTGTCGATATCCTCATTGGCACCCCAGGCAGATTGATCGACTACCTCAAGCAACATATCTACGATCTGAAAGAGATTCAGGTGATTGTGCTAGACGAAGCTGACCGGATGTTCGACCTAGGCTTCATCAAGGACATCCGCTATATGCTGCGGCGCTGCCCACCTCCGGAAAAACGCCTGGGTATGCTGTTTTCTGCCACGCTCTCCTACCGAGTAAAAGAGCTGGCTTACGAACACATGAATAACCCACAAAGCATTGAGGTGAAACCGCTGCAGGTCACGGCGGAGAAAATCACCGAAACCTGCTATATGACGGCCAATGAGGAGAAAATTCCATTGCTCTTGGGCCTGCTGCAGGGCCTTCACAAGGCCCGCTCCATCGTATTCGTTAACACCAAGCGAACCGCAGACAAGGTATGGGGTTTTTTACAAGGTAACGACATCGATACTGCCGTCCTTTCTGGCGATGTACCTCAGAAGAAACGACTCCGTCTGCTGAAAAAATTCCAAAATGGTGAGCTACCGGTACTGGTCGCCACCGATGTCGCCGCACGCGGCCTACACATCCCTGATATAACCCATGTGTTCAACTTCGACTTGCCAGAGGATGCCGAAGACTATGTTCACCGTGTCGGCCGTACGGCACGCGCAGGCGCCAGCGGTAAGGCCATCAGCTTTGCTTGTGAGACCTACTCATTCTCCCTGCCGGACATTGAGACCTATGTCGGACACTCAATAGCCACCCAAACGGTTGCCGCCGAGCTATTAGCCGATGTTGACCCCAAAAGCCGCCTCTATCCAGATAAAGGTTCCCGGCAACCCAATCGCAGAAAGGATGGGCAGAAAAGCCACGGCAAAGGACATCACCATAAGGGGCATAAATCCAGAAGTGGAGGCAACTCCAGCCGACATAGAGGTGCCCCCAAGCCCCCTGAAAACAACAGTGAGTAACCCTGGATGGATAGTAAGTGTACGCGTTGCACCAACTCGAAGTGCTGCACCTATACGACGGAAGCGATTGGCGAAGCCCCCCGTTCGAAAAGTGATTTCGAGCATCTGCTCTGGCAGGTATCTCACGCCGGAGTGGAAATCTATAAAGACGATGACGGCTGGTTTCTACTGATCTTGGGCCAATGCGAGCACCTACTGCCTGGAGGTAGCTGTGGAATCTACAATGAAAGGCCCCAGATCTGCCGTGATTACGATAATGACTGGTGTGAACTCGATGCCCCAGCGGAGGACGGCTTCGATCTCTACTTCCGCAACTACAGCGAATTGCTGACCTATTGCAAAAAGCGATTTAAAACCTGGGGGCGTTAAGCCACTTTAGCATTTCCAGAAAGCCGACTGAGCCGATGTACCGCGAGACGGCCAATCACCGGCAACACGAAAACCATGCCGGCCATGTAGTGTGGTGCTTCATACAAATTGACGATGATAGAAGCCTGCTCAGGCCAGGAGACACGGCGCAAGGCGCAGGGAATGGCTCGCCCTTTTCAAGCATTGCAACGCAGTATCCTGGCCTGAGCAGGCTTCCCTTCGGGCGAGACGCTAAGCGGTCATCCCCGTTGTTGCGCGCCTTGGAAAGGGAG
>JARRQF010000416.1:0-3405 GCA_037382065.1 Candidatus Thiodiazotropha sp.
TGCTGCGTAGGCAAATGATCGATGTGATCAGGCCATTGTTCCTTTACATGCTCAGCCCATAAACCAGATTCCATTTCATGTATTGGCTGAAGAATTTCTTCCGGATAAAGCCCATCTGATTTCAATTTTATTAAGGCATTTTCTGTCGCCTCAACATATGTATCCCCCTGAGAATAACAACTCACATATGCCCCGCCAAGACCTGCGGGCATTATGGAGTTTTCCATTGGTTTTACATGAAATGGAATAACAAACACTTTAGTCATAAAACTCTTTTCTCTAATTACAAATCATTGGGATTAATAATCCTCACCGTAGACGGATCTATAGCCTCCCTAAGCATTTGTATTTGCTCTGGTGTTCTAAGGCCGAATTGATCTGGGGCTTTATGGATGTCTACTCTCAGCGGTGCCGTCGGGTTCAGGCGAACGGCTTCACCCTTATCAAAAACAGATTGAGTTCTTAGTTTTTCAAGCAATGAAGCGTCGGCCTCAACGGCGGTTATGGTGGCATTCCCATTTCGATTAACCAAAGCAAACTCTTTCGCTCGCTGTGGCTGGTCAATATTAATGAACAAGGGTCGTTCTTTTCCTTTTTTACTCGTTACAACTGGAATTTCTCCATCGCCGGAAATACGCGGACCAAATGCATTGTCGTCAACTCGGTAAACAGTGACAGTATTTTTGTTTGGAGCATTTGTACCAACCTGCATCGTACCACTCGTGCTCGGTCTGCTCGTGCTCGGCTCAACATCCAAACCCCGCTTCGTGCCAATCTGAGGCGAAATCATACCACGCCTTTCAGCAAGTGGCAGGCCGCTAGTCGTTCCGTCGGCAAGATGGGTACTCTTGCGACCGAACTGGCTTCTGCCCAGTGCGCCACCGTGCGCACCTAATCCACCGCCAACGATGGTGACGGCGCCTAACCGCTCGAGCAAGGTTGAATGGGTGTAGTCCACTGCTGTGGCACCCTGTTCCCGATGCACATCCTCCATGAATTGGCGGCTCTCACCGCTGGCTAGATCATAGATCACAGCCAGTGCGTGTTGGCCAATGGGGGTTTGCGCGAGTCTATTTAATCCTTCCCGGCCTGCTGCCTTGATGAATTGATTGGCAGATTTTAGTTTCTGCGCCGGTGTTTGTCTTTCAAATTCTCTTTTTATCTGCACCTCAGGCTGAGCGCTCTGAACCGTTTTCTGAAAAAGTGCTTTGCCGGATAGTGGCCCTGCTGTGTCAGCAGATATGGCTTCCGAATGGCTTGGTTGACGAGTCTTAGCATGAAATGATCTATTTAAGGTTCTCATTACTTCCTCGATTCTTTTTTTCAATTCTGAATTCTGATACCGATAGTAGACGAGACCAAGTCACTTTGAATATAGGTGATTACCCTAGCGCAGGGTCCGTAATATCTTGAATATAAGACAAAAAATAAGCACTGCTTCTCATTTTGAAGAGGGTCATGCAGATCGCGACAAAGCCAACCAGACCGATACTCTTTAGGGAAATTTCGGACGCCAACACATTGACACTGAATATCTCCCGACTTGCATTGATCGACATGTTGCAGTTGTAGGTCGGGTTAGCGCAGCGTAACCCGACGAAACATGGCGCAAGAACAGGAAGTGCCAATGTCCAACTTCATCTTCATGGCAGAATGGCCTGAACTGCAGGAACCGGCCGGCGAGGCCGAGTCGTTGCTGCAGGCGGACCTGCGCGCTGCCTGTTTCTACGCCCGCTTCGCCATGGAGCGGGCGGTGCACTGGGTTTACCGGTGCGAACTGGGGATGGTCAAGTCCAGTTACGACCACACACCCTCAACACCCTTTGGTATCCGCATTAGATGTGATCTGGTTATCAATCGCAGAGCGTATTGCGTCGCGATATGTGCATTGGCGGGTTGGTCTCGATATGGGATAGCCAATATGATCACGGCAGTAGTCTACAACAGGCCCCGTTGTATAGGATGGCTCATAGTTAAAGGATTAATCAGGATGATAACGGCCCGACACATTCGTCTATTGGCACTCGCGCTTACTACGTTTTTCATTGCCCCAAATGCATGGTCTGGGGCATGCGGCACGCAAACATCCTCATCCGTTACGGCCATCCCTTTTGATTTCTATGTCGTCAAAAACAAGGGTCGTTGGATCACCTTATCAGCAACCTCGAACGATATTGAATGGAACAATCTGAATGAAGGGTGGCCGACGAGGTACAAGGCCTTCAAATATGGTGGAGGTTCAGCAATCAGGGAATGGAAACTGGATTCACTCCCGACCCATGGCGATCTTTATGAAGGTACTACAAAGCTATCGGCAGGCTCCACCATTTCGGATCCAGATGAACTCTATTTCGTGCCGGAACTCAATTTCACTGGAAACGATGCATTTGGCTATTGTGTGACCGATTCATCGGGAAGGTCGTCAGTTGCCGAAGTCAAACTCAACACAAGCAATGCAGCCTCCTATCCCATGCCATTGGGTATGCCGAGACCGGATTTCGGCATCAATGAAGAGCCCCCTGAAGATCCGGTCGAGTGGCCCTCTTCGGAAGCGACCGGTTTTTATTATATCGACAGTGATGCGTCAAATTGTTCGGATGCCAATACCTACGGCTGGCCTGATCAGCCACGCTGTACGATCGAGACCAACGCCACGATCGAGGCAGGCAGAAAGATGGTGCTTGCAAGAAGCGCTCTGCCCTATCAGCTGCGATCGGGGTTAACCTGGGATCAGATCTATCTGAACGGTACAGCGGACAATCCCGCCTGGCTGGTGGGCGAGGACCGGTTGCCCGACAAACCGAAAATCACCCTGGGTCCGGGGTTATCGAGACAGGAGTTGCGTCTGCAGGGTACCGGTAATTATCGAATCACGGGTATCGACTTCGATGGGGCGAATCCGAACAATCGGGGGGTGGGCGATAACGTTGTTATTCGGTATTCTCGGGTACAGAATTTTCCATCAACCGGGGGTGGCGGGACGAGTGTCGGTCTGTCTTCAGGCGATGGCCCGGGCACCAATGTTCTTGCCTTCCATGTCAATGCGAACGATAACGGTATCGTCTCTTCGACCCTGGAAGAAGAAAGGGATATTCACGCCTTCGTTGGATCCAATCAGCATAATTTCTGGATGGTCGATATCATGTGTTCGGAAAATGCCGGAGATTGCGTACAGTTAACCAATGGCAATACAACTGAGAACGTCTATGTCGGGCGCGCGATCATGCACTCCATGATGGAGAACTGCACAGATTTTAAGGATTTCCACAATTTTGTGGTTACAGAATCTTCCTGTTGGGATATCCGGAACGTAGCGTATACAAGCGGATCGGGTGGGAATGCGCAAAACTTCTATGTGAATGATGAGGGTGTCCAGCAGGGTTATGGTTACATCCTGAACAATCG
>JARRQF010000417.1:0-3393 GCA_037382065.1 Candidatus Thiodiazotropha sp.
AACGGTCACCCAGAATGGGAAGAGAGTATTCGGGAAATCTTTGCTCGAGTCTGGGTTGAGGAGGCTCCGAAAGGGTATTGGTATCAGGCCAAAGGTGGTTGGAAGAAAAAGTGATCATCACAAGATACAAGTTCCGCCTGACACGATAGTTGATAAACGCAATAATTTTGGGCCGCAACTACCTGCACAAAACCACGCAATCTGTGTATTGAGAATTTGCCGGTTTGGACTATATCAGAGTCAGCTGCAGGCAGAGAAGAATGGATATATGGAGCAACGCTATGCGGCGTTAAACTAAATATAAATAGGAAATTAAAATGGAAACACTCTTATATCAAATAATCGTACAAGCCGTTTTATTGTTGTATCCAGCTTGGCGCATATATAGTAAAGCTGGTCTTAATCCTGCAATAAGCCTTACAGCCTTAATACCAGGTTTAGGCATTTTGCTTACAGCGCTAATTTTAGCTTTCTCTAATTGGCAGGTTCAGCCTGCGGGGAGTAATTAGTCATGGGGCCTAGTATAGCGCAGCTGATTACTATTCTATTAATCATCCTAGTTCCGCTGTTTATATTCAGACCAATTGCCAAGAAAGCTGGGTATTCAGGATGGTGGGCTCTGGCTATGCTAATTCCATTGGTTAATATCATCATAATTTGGGTGTTTGCATTCTCTAAATGGCCAGCAGAAAATGCCTAACGAAACATATACGCTGATAACTTGCTTGCTTTTTTTCTATTGCAACGGTGGCAAATGAAATTGAAGATAAGCTTCTTAAAGCGGGCTTTGATATCTCATTCACACAGCAGCAGAATCGACATCTTTTAAAACGAGTTATGCTAAAAGCAGGTTTTTATTCGCTATCCTATGAATGGTGGCATTTCAATGGTATGAATAAAGCGGATGCAAGAAGTAGATATTCAATTATTGAGTAAGGTTATACCAAAAAAATAAGTTAAAGGATTCACTGTTATTCCATACAGAACTTAAAATTTAATAACATGACCGAAGTAATTGGAATTGACCATATCTATATCACTGTTTCCGATCTTAATCGCTCGGAGGCTTTTTACGACCTCGTCTTATTAGAAGCTCTTGGCTTCCGCAAAAACAAGTTCACTCTAGGCGGTGATCCTCACATTCAATATTACAACCGTCATTTTGGTTATGTCCTTCGACCTTCCCGCACCAAGGCCGCACACGACTCATATTCCACTGGGTTGCACCACTTCTGCCTCCGCGTTGATTCAGCGGATGGCGTTGCTGCCGTCGCCACTCAGCTTCGTAGCTCTGGAATCGTGGCATCAGAGGCAAGGCTATATCCTGAGTACGCTTCTGATTATTGGGCAACATACTTAACCGATCCCGATGGTATTCGGCTTGAGGTCACAAATTACCGGCTGGAACGCCGAGAGCGCCATGACCGTTGGTGACATGCCACCTTAAAGAACGGTGATTCCTATGGCGCTTAACTGATTTTTATTAATTATTCAGGCTAACGATTTTCGTCACAAAGATTTTCCAATTTTGTTTTAAATTCGTTGATACGATATTTCAACCACTTGGCATTTTGTTGCATGCCTCTGACAGAGTAACTGCTGATCGATTCATGGTGTGTGGCAATATTAGCAAAGGCATTGCAAAGTTTTTCGCAGCGTTTATTGAATTCAGAAAATTCGACGCAGTAGGTATGTAGTTTTTCATTGATATGAGGTTTGTTACTTCTCACTTTTTGAATCCTTTGGGGTAGAGGTCTGGGCGCAGCTCATGCCGAGTCAGTTTTTCATTTGAATGACGTTCCAATAAGAGTGTCAGGCGGCCGCTGGGTTTCCGATATCCCGATGCGATTTGGGTCAGGTAAACGTATTTCGTACCCGCTTTATTGGCTAAGCGGATGGCGGACTTCCGACCTTCCTCTTTTAGATATTTTTTCATGTCCATATATTTCACCTCCTAATGATAACGTTAATATTATAGCGCCATGCTAAATGAATAGCAAATTGCACATGGGCAGTTATGTAGCAAGTTGCTATGATTTTTAAGATGATAAATATCAAAACGATACGTAAGGCAAACCTCTTAGAACAGATTGCACGCTTCAATTCTCAACGTGAATTTTCCGATTTAGCTGGTCTCGCTCCTGCCCATGTCAGCCAGATGGTGACGGGAAAAAGAAATATGGGAAATAGGGTAGCAAGACGTATTGAGGCGAGTTTTGACCTGCCAGGAGGCTATATGGATGTACAACACCCCAAGGAAGGCGCCATATATGGCTATCCAGAGAAAAAGGACGTTAACGTTGCGGCTGTTTCAGGTGGCGATAATCTTGAGACCTTATTAATGAGTGTGCATAAGATGAGTCAACAGTTGACGCCGAAAACCAGGGAGGTGGTAGCGAAAATCGAACAGGCCGCGCTGAATGGACGCTTGAAGGATGAGGATTGGATGACTCTGGAGAGGTTGCTGGAGTGTTTTGAACAGCAAAGTGATTGAGTTTAAACCATTTATTGGATGTTAGTTTGACTCGCTCTAATGGTGACTTCCAATTTCGTACTGGAGTCTATCCCGTTCCTCGAGCGTATTGACGTTGATAAAGGTTTCTGGCGTGTCTGAGAAGTCAGCATAAGCTAGCTGATGTTGTGTGTACCAGAGGCTAGTCTTGCGATTACCACTATTCAGATAGGTCTGCAAACTACGCCTGAGGTGGCTTGAGATCAGGGCGTAGATGGGTTGTAGTCGAGTGCCGTCATGGGCGACGGATATGTCGGCGGATTGAGCTTCACGGGCGCTTATCAGCCTCTGCACTAGGTTGTCGGGTAGTATCGGCCCATCACATGGGACAGTCACTAAGTCTGGGCTGGTGATGCACTGCATGGCTGCCAGTATGCCGGCCAATGGTCCCTGGTAATTACTCATTGAGTCGCGGATTACCCGATAGCCGAAATCCTGATAGTCGGAGAAGTTGCGATTAGCATTGACCACAATATGCCGCACCTGTGGAGCGATGGCATTGATGACATGTTGAATCAGAGGCTTGCCACTTAGCATGACTAAGCCTTTGTCCTTGCCGCCCATTCGGTTTCCTCGGCCGCCAGCCAGAATCACTGCGGTGATGTCAGATTGGGTACTCATGGGTTGTTAGGTATACATGATTTGGATGATTATTTATTTCCCCAGCCCTTATGCTCTTCGATATCGATCAATTGGTCTTGGTTAGGTGGGGGATATTGTGCATGATTAAGGCCCTGACTTTGGCAATGAAGTTACCAGCAAGCACTAGTGTGGTGCTTCATACAAATTGACGATGATAGAAGCCTGCTCAGGCCAGGAGACAAGGCGCAATGCGCAGGGAATGGCTCGCCCTTTTCAAGCATTGCAACGCAGTATCCTGG
>JARRQF010000418.1:0-3391 GCA_037382065.1 Candidatus Thiodiazotropha sp.
AAATCGCAAGGCCAGTGGGTATGGCTAATACTATCACGCCTATAGTTATGAAAACAGTTTTTATCATAAAATGCCTCTGCCGTCAGCTTCAGAATAGCCGTAGCTTTGGTGTCTTTGTTTGATTGTAGACGTACCCATTATTAGCTTGGTGAAACCAGTTGGTATAAAGATATTTTTGGTTGTTAAAATTCTATGTTTGGGGCATGAAATGCACTGAAGTCCTTCTCTAAGGATAATTCGGTTTGTAATGATTTATTCCAGATATCGACTTAAAAAACCAACAGGAGATTGATGGGAAATATTGTACAATCATCCAGTACTTATTCCTAATCATGCGAATGCTACAAGCGTTAGTGGCAAGCATTCGTTTATCAAAGTCTGTGAATAGAAGAGTCTTTTTGGTAAAACCTGTCATTTTCTTTTCAGCATACACTTCGTCCTGATATATCCAGTTGGAAAGAATGACTGCATCCACAACTGCTAGGTTTAGCTCTTGTACGCCAACAGGAGACTGCACATGTGCAGCTTCATCAGTGACCCAAACCCGGTTTTTCCTAAAAGTGGTGACCCGTTTTAAGAAGACTTTAAATTCTCTTGCATAGTTAAATTCTGTATTAGTGAATTTAGTCCTAAGTAGCTCT
Source organism: Candidatus Thiodiazotropha sp. (assembly GCA_037382065.1). Classification (GTDB taxonomy): domain Bacteria; phylum Pseudomonadota; class Gammaproteobacteria; order Chromatiales; family Chromatiaceae; genus Thiodiazotropha. Next base: position 642 of record JARRQF010000418.1, read on the forward strand.
CTGGTATTTTGGCTATTGACTATACCTTGAACTGAACCGAGCTCTGGATTTGACAAGAACAAGCCAATGCCGTTTGAGCCTAGATATAACTTTGCTTTAACTTCCTTTTCCCAATGTTCTGTCCTGATTTCAGCAACAGACCATAACTCTGGGTCGATGCGACCTACAAATTGAAATCCGCATAATTCTCGAACAGTACTATGTGCACCATCAGCGCCAATAGCCCATTAGAAGTAGGATTTCTCGGAATTGCCATTAGCCAATTAGATGCTGACCTCTGCTGATACTCATTTTCGCTATCAATCCCCTCTGTTGTGCTCTGATACTCGATATAAGCCACAAATTTATTGGACCTTGATAGGGTCAACTTTGATCCCGTTCGTTGGATATGAGGTCTTGAAGCGTTACACAAATGTACGAAAAGCCAAAATAGATATTGCGCGCTTATCAAGTGATGAAAGGCTATAGTTATACTCCATTCTCAATTCCTTATTTGAGCTCCACTTACCTCCCATATACTCACATGCAGCTAATGTATTTGAGAGTAGCAGTGCAGTAATGACGAGATACGTTTTTATGTCACTAAACGCCTCATTCACCGGTTTGTCCGGTTCAACGCCTTGTTAGCGGTCAATGTTTTGCACATAAATGTGGCAGACGTTGGACACAATTCAGTGAACTGAGCTGTATTTGCTATAGAAGCCGGAGCTTGGTTTCGAGGTACAACCTCGTATCCAAGCCGTGAAAAATATCTGGCGGCCGTTGTTGTGAGAAGATATAAGGTTTTAACACCCTTTTCACTTGCCCATGCTTCTGCCTTAGCAACCAATTTCTGGCCGCAACCTGCCTTGCGAGAAGCCTTGCCCACTACCAAGGAGCGCAATAAGCCGACATATCCATGTGATTCTATGCCCACAATTCCAATGATACTACCGCCTACACGAACCCCGAACAATTTCGGCTGATTCGAACTACGCAGGTCTGAAACTGGAAGTTCCTCGCTTATCAGAAGCGCTACAACTTCATCATTCAGTTCGATTGGATCTATATTCATACCTTGTTGACCGCCAACAGTTATATTAACGAGACCCCTTGTCTCGTTATACATTTTTAGGCTATCCGCCCATAAACTTTATGCCCGCCTGACAAAGTGCTATTTGCTTTTTTAGGGCTACTTTATCGGGTTGTAAGTCCATGAACCGTGCTGCCTCCTCCATATTCTCAAACTTAAATTGATTGGCAATGTGAAACCTCAGCAACTGCTCTACATAGCTCTTAAGTTGATATACGTGCGTGTCAATATCGTTTTCGCCAGCACCAAAATGGACAGACCTGTTTCTGTATTGCCTTAAATGCTCTAGAACCTGCCTGTTGTATTCGCGATCAGAATAATGGAATGCGGCGCGCTTTATTGTTTTGTCGTAGCTGTCCTTCAGAGTATGAGTGAGACCCTCAAGGACACTCCATAGTTTGATGAAAACAGCATTGTAGTCTTGTGAGTCCAATGCTCTTACGTACCTAATAATTGCAGATTCAACGTCCTTTCCGTAACTGTTTGTTCTTAGAGCCTTCCGGACATTTTTGGTAAACGTAAGTGTTTTGTATGAGTTTTTAGAGAAATCAACTTTTGAATGGTTCTTGTAATGCTCTGGCTCATACCAGAATGCATCATTTACCCTTTCGCCTTTTTTATTATGCAGCGTATGCAATGCTCCCAAGGTAATTTGATTTATTGGCGTTTTTCTTCCGCCAAGGCTCAGGACCATTGATTTATTGATGTGCAGGTTCCAAATCCCTCGCAGTAGATCAATGGCATCCAGCATTTTTTCCACTGCCTCATGGGCGGTTTTATCAGAGACATGGGCTACTACGAAATACGAGAAACTTTCGTCTCTATCAATCAGCCAAGACGACACCTCAGACAAAACATTGGCTCTAGCCTTTCTGTATTTAGTTGGCAAATGCTTGTAAAAACGAATAGAACAGCCATTAATGCTGTAACTCGGCAAATCATTACTAAAGTTAATGTTTAGCGTAGTGAGCAGCCAGTAAGGTTCATTTGGTTTGCCTAAATGTTCTCTAATGACTTTTTTGACAGCGGAAATAACGCTATTTGGTGTCAATACCTGTTTCTTCGCTGCCTCATGAAATCCTTTCGCAATAAGTCGACGGGCGATTTCTTGCGAAACACTTGCATCGACATCAATCATTGATTTGAGCACTTGAATATATTCGTTGTACTCAAACCCACTAAACGACGCTTTTTCGCCATCTAGTGTCCTAATTGCTTTTAGCTTTCCCAAAATGACATCTGGGGTAAAGCCATTTTTCCACTTTACGCTCAATTACGTTCCTTTTTTGGCAGCCTAACGGCAGCGCTCACCCGAGCGGAAGGAGCGCAGCGACTGGAGCGTCGGGTGCAGCGCATGGTTATGCATTATTCATTGGCCTATAAATCAGCGGTTTTGTTGCTTCAAGCAGTTGAGCGTGAATACTTAGCAATAACGATGGACTTTCAGCTGGTTGCCAACCATTTGCTGTGAGTGCCAACTGGTTCACTAGTTGATTTACTCGATCTTGATTAGGGTCTTGAGTGTTTAGAAGCAATTGAACTCTCAATACATACCCTGTAACAGTTGCTTTGTTAATTCCTGAATTAATTTCAGGATCTGTCGCTTTTAGTAACCCTGATATTCCTTCAATAATATTGGCTTCCCATTTCTCGTGTTGCCTTGCAAATCGTTCTGAAT
>JARRQF010000419.1:0-3391 GCA_037382065.1 Candidatus Thiodiazotropha sp.
CTGCTCTTGCTGTGGTCATAAAATGGAAGAAATGCCGCTTAACATCCGTGAATGGTCTTGTCCGAGTTGTTCAACTCACCATCAACGTGATGTCAATGCGGCCATTAACCATTTAAACCAAGGTATCATTGAACTTAAAGCGGCTGGACTGTCGTTTTCACTTGCGGAGTCTGTGTCATCCAATCATTCACTTGATTGTTACGGACGTTGAAGCAAGAAGCTTCGCCCAAAGTAACTTGTTGCGCCGGGCGGGGAGTAGTCACAAAGCAATCATAGGTCGATCGGATGGCGCAGATGCCACTTTTTATCGTTATCGGAGGATTATTGATCCTCACTCTGATACTGGCAAGTATTGCCCAGCGCTACCACGACTATGTGGAGCAGCGGCGTTTGGAAGTGAAGCGTATTCTGATGCGGGTTTCAGAGGTGGAAGATCTGGTCAGGCGCATGGTCGGTCTCCCTGTACCGGTCGAGGTGGTGCAGTTATTGCGCCAGGATATTTTGGCCAGGCTTCAGATTGCAAAGCAGATTTACGCAGGCTACAAAGGCATAGACAGCATGATTTTGGGTGCCAGGACCGCTCTTGCTCAAGTTAAGCCGACTACCCACACTGTGGAACTGGACTATCTACGAATGCAGCAGCTCACCCGTGCGTTGGGTGAAATGTTATGGCTATTGAAAGGGGGGCGGTTGCTTACTTCAATAACCGAGGAGCAGAGAGTGCAACTGATGGAGAAGATGACGATGCAGCGCGCTGAAACTCTCTATAACTACCATAGCCGTGAAGCAGCGCATCTGGAGAAGCTGAATCAGCTCCATCAGGCACATTGGCACTGTACTCAGCTAGACAGTTTGCTAAAGCCGCTGATCCCAACCCATCAAAAGGTTGAAGTGTGGTATCAGGAGATGCAGCCTATCTGTGAGCGGATTGCGGCCAAATTAAGCGGTACTCAGGTTGATGTTCCTCCCTCAGAATCGGAATAGTCATCCAAGGTTTCAGGAATACGGTGATTCTCATCCAGCCAGTCTCCCAGGTCGATAAGACGGCAACGTTCGCTGCAAAACGGTCGCCATTTAGAGGCTTGAGACCAGATAACCGGTTTTTTACAGGTGGGGCAGAGTACTTTTGTTGGTTGAGTCTTTGTCATTTACGTCAGATATTAGCGGTTAACTGCTAAAGGTTAAAAGATACACAGGGTTAGTTGAAATGGGATGTCCTGTTGTGTCTGCACAGGTTTTCCGGTATCCATCGTTTCCAGAAAACGAATGGTGAAACGGTGCTTGTTACCGCTGATTTCAGTAAATAGATTAGATTGTTTGGGGAGGCCGACCCGGATCATCTGAGCCAGAGAAGAGCTATCAAGGGTTTTCTGAAAAAATCCCTGTATGCCTACTTCCTGGGTCGGCAGGGTACTACCACGCACCAAACTAAGGAGTAATATGACCGCCTCTCGTACCGGGTGGAGCTCATGCATCCAATCTGCCATTTGATCTTGGCGAAACTCATGGGGTTGATTGAGCCAGCGATGGTATTGGGGTAGATCAAAATTGCAGCCTCCGCCAGGGATGCTACTGCGCTGTAGAATGGAGGTTAAAAATTCATTTTTTCGCAGGTTGCCCGCGACCTGTCCATTCATCCGGTAGACCTGATGAATAGCTTGCTCTAGATCGTCTAATACAAGCCCGAGGGCTTGCATATTAACGCCAGGTTGTTGGCGAACTCGTTCCAGATTACTGATATGACGCTCTAACTCTTTGAGGATCTCTGTTTTCAGGTCAGAACGACCAAAAATACTCATGATGTTAAGCAGGCCGTCAATCGCTGCTCGATTGCTCCAGCTATCCGCCAGCGGACGAAAATAGTCCACCTGGAGAAAGTGATGTTCGAGCCTTAAAAAGGTGCGAATCCTTTCGTTCAAGGGATGTTCAAAGTGAATCAGCTCAGTCACAGTAGATAGGTCTTTCCATCCGGTTTGCAGGTAATTAACTCAATATTATGTCAGGCATGGAGCCTAACAGCTAACACGGAGTAGTGAAAGATGGAAGCATAGACTACCATTGTTCAGTTTATCCGAGCATGCCGAGAGCGGGGCTGAAACTATCGATAATGTGGACGTAGTTTACTCGCTCAAATTCACTTGGATCAGCTACGCTGATCTGGCTGAGTCTACCACGAACCTCCTGGATGGATTCAAAGCCTTTCTCTTCCATCCAAGACTCAACGCCTTTAATGAGGCCAGCAATAGCCCCAGGGCCCTGTTCCATAAGTAGACTGCAGAGGTGAACCACATCGGCTCCCGCCAGCAGCAATTTAATGACATCTTCGGCGGAGTGCACTCCCCCGGTCGCTCCCAGAGAGAGCTTGGTGCGGCCGTGTAGGATAGCCATCCAGCGCATTGCTAGCAGGGCTTCGGCAGAGGTAGAGGTGTGTAGGCTGTGGCTGAGTCGCAGATTGTCGATATTGATATCAGGTTGGTAGAAGCGGTTGAATAGAGACACCCCATGAGCGCCTGCCTCCTCAAGCCGCTTTACCATATTGGCCATAGCGCTAAAGGCGGGGGAGAGCTTCATGTTAATGGGCAGGCTGACACGCTGTTTTAGTTGAGTCAGTAGTTCAATATAACGCTCCTCAATTTCAGCGCCACTGACATTGATATCAGCGGCTACCTGATAAATATTTAACTCCAAAGCATCGGCTCCAGCCTGTTCCATCTCGGTAGCATAATTGATCCAACCGCCAGGGGTGGTGCCATTGAGACTGGCGATTATTGGGATATCCACCGACTTCTTGAGGGCGCGAAGATTTTCAAGGTAGCGCTCCTGGCCATTAGAAAAGTCATAGTGGTCAGGGAGAAAGCTTTCGGCTTCAGAAAAGCCAGTATCCTGATGATGAAGAAAGCGCACCATACTCTCCTCCTCAGTGCTAACTGCCTCTTCGAATAGGGAGTACATGATGACGGCTGATGCTCCTGCATCCTCCATGCGGCGCACATCATCAATGCTGCGCGACAGTGGAGAGGCAGAAGGTACCAGCGGATTTTTAAGCGGCATGCCGAGATAATCAGTAGTGAGATCCATATCATTTCTCTTGGTCGGGCAAAGGGTATGTAGTATTAAAGGGCATTTGGCAGAAAACGCCAACCTTTGAGTCTTGTCTATTTTTTTAGGTTGAACAGGAATATTGGCGTGACCCGGGCGAATAGCCACCAAATAATCTGTTGTTACACGGTGTTACAGTCGAATACCAAGTGTAACAGCCTGCAGTGCCAAAAGGTGCTAGTGTGGTGCTTCATACAAATTGACGATGATAGCGTCTCGCCCGAAGGGAAGCCTGCTCAGGCCAGGATACTGCGTTGCAATGCTTGAACCTAAAAAAATCAGTTGACCGCTC
>JARRQF010000420.1:0-3386 GCA_037382065.1 Candidatus Thiodiazotropha sp.
AGTTTGTTACCTCTCCGAGCAGGGGATATGCTAACCGCCTGAATCGAGCAATTGGCGGTAGAGGGACTTTCACCCTCCTAGATTCTCAGCCTTGTCGGCTGCTCCGGTGTCTCATCTATCTTTCATCTATTCTCTATTCTCTATTCTCTATTCTCTATTCTCCACCAGTCCATCAGACTGCGGGGCTTTGTTCAAATAAATAAATACAAATCAATCCGTCCCATTTTCTTCAAAATAGTCATTTATTCCAGCGTGGCGGATCATAGGAAAAGTCCGTTTTAAATTTCCCTTCACTGTTGATTGTGAAAAGACATTTTGACCATAATCCTTTTTCCGGGTCACCTGTTAGTTTGCGCAAGCTGACAAAACAGTCGGTTAGATCTTTTGTAACATCAAAATACTTTTCTTCTCCAGTTACATCGAAATACCACACGCATAAATCTGCCAGATCGTCATCGATTTCAGCCTCAATATTTGCCTCTCTCCACTCTTCTGGTATTTGGTCAACGACTACCTCGCCGACTCTTTGAAATATCTCCATTGAGTCTTTAAACATTTTCTACTGCCCCGCTTGGTTTAGCAGCGTAGCTGTTCTTGGTCGATTATTCCCGACTTGATACCAAACCGAAAATTCATCAGGCCGAACTGAACTGCCACTATATGATGTATTAATTTTCACCTTTACAGGATTGCCAGTGGCCAACTCCTGCTTCCACATTCTTTCAAGCTTCGCATAAGCGCTTGGGACTAGTCGAGACACCCATTCAAATCCGGAAAGTGTGATAATGCAATCTTGAAACTGAAGAACGATAGATTACTCATTTTGAGTGGGTGTCTCATCTATTTGATCTATTTGAAGGATTTTCAGGGGGGGAGACCTGATGAAGTGGTTGTTAAATACAGCGTGCTCAATCTAGAGACTGGTAGCGTTGTTCATAAAGAAAGAGTTACTTTTGAGAATGCGGCAGGCCAGGCATTCGACCGTTTATCTAACGAGGACATTATGACGCGCATGGGACGGAATTGATCGTGAGAATTAAACGAGGTTATTTATAAAATGAGCCAGAGTAAAGCGAATGACATGATCATGGAGATCGGATCAATGATTCTTAGTGATACTAACTATGCTGATCACGATTGGCAGGCACTTGCGTTGGTGGGGAATCTTTCTCATGGGCAGAGAAGAATTAACGGTTATCAGTATTTTCGTGATGGCAGCTTTGTCGCTGAGATACCTGAATGCGATGTAACCTATCAGTTAAAGCAGCTTCGTGAAGCCATAAAAAGTGAAAATGGTAAGGAGTGGCACCAGTGTCTTATTCACATCATCAAGCCGGAAATGAAAATTAATATCCAGTTCGATTATGACGATCCGAAACGCTGGTCTCCGAAAGATATTAAATCTCTCGATATGAGTGACTATGCTGAGCTCATTAAGCCGTCCATGTAATTCTGACTTTTCGTGTCACCTCAGTGTTACCTCGCTTTATTATATAACTATAACTTGGCTGTTACTTTATAGCTTGTCAATCCTATTAATATTTAGAGATAACATTAGAGCTATTATAAGTGGACTATTGGTTTCAATTGCAGATAAAACTAATAGTAGTTTAAGTTACTGAAGTTTCCCGATTTTCACTAAACTACCATACGTAAAAGTACGTCGACAAACGAATTATTGCTTCGTTTATTCGGTTTCGGGCAAACGATATCAAAATTTTTATCGAGGGCTACTTGTGTGATGAGTTTTCTCACATCCGAGAAGGCGAAATGCGCTCGATCGTTCACAGCGTAACAACGCTTTGGGGTGTGATCGAGATGATCGGCGTAGATCCAGGTAACCGTGGCGGCCATCATGCAAAAGTTGAGGTGATTGGTCACCGCATGAGGATTCCAGGCCTGGCTTTTCGAGCTGCCAATTTCTTGCTTGATTTCCTTAAAGCCTGATTCGATTTTCCAGCGAGCACCATAATACTCGATGATCTGTTCGACAGAGAGGTCTGTTGTAAACAGAGCGATCCACTGAGATTGACGATAGATCCACACAACCCGCACTGAACACTTAAGCGTTTTAAGCATCACGAGTTTATCATAGGCCAGCACCTCGCGATGCTTGCCATATATGAATTCGCTGCGCTCATGGTTTTTTATTCCCCTCACCCCGGCCTTCTCCCGGGTGGGAAAGGGGATATCAATAGCGGTGAGCGCAGCGAACTCATCCACTCAAAACTAAAAACTCAACACTCAAAACTACTATCGGCGACTAATCTACTGGCTGAGTAAAGCGGGTAATCAGGTAAACTAAAAAACAACTGCCCCATCCGCAGCGTGATGAGGCACATCATTTGAATCCGTTGACCATCGATCGAGTGAGGAATCATGGCACAAGTCAAAATCTATGGATTGAGAGACAGTCTCAGTAAGCACCGCAACAACCTGTCGGAGGCGATTCAGGCCAGTCTGATCGAAGCTCTGGCATACCCGCCCGAGAAACGTTTCCAGCGTTTCATCGCCCTGGATCCGGCGGATTTTATCTATCCTGAGGATCGCTCCAGGGAATATACGGTCATCGAGGTCTCCCTTTTCCAGGGGCGCAGTGTGGCAGCCAAAAAGGCGTTCATCCGGGCCTTGTACCGGAATATTGCGGAAACCTGCGGTATTCGTGAACAGGACGTCGAGATCACCCTCTTTGAAACCCCAAAAGAAAATTGGGGCATCCGTGGGTTACCGGGTGATGAATTGTCGCTGAACTATAAGGTCGAGGTGTGACCGGGAACGTCCAATACAGAAATCAGGTCATGCATTCGAGATGCAGTCGCGACCGGGCCGGGATTGCTTTGATATTGAGTTGTTTAGGCAATGTCCCAGCGAAATGGATGGCACACTACTGTATTGTAATGCAAAGAGTTTTTAAGGCGTGTTCAGTAAAAAAATGCTAACCCAATCGATAAAAATCACAGTTCGGAGTAGAAATATTCTGTAGTTTCGTTAGGATATCTCCATTCCTGCCGTCTGGTAGGTCGAATCGAGGCGAATCATTTTATCCTCGGCCATAAGCGATGCAAGATCGCATTCTTTTTCACACGTTCTGTGTGTTCTTGGTGGACTCGATCCACACATCCTGGTGCGCTTCAGCACCTATCGACTTTGAGATACGCCGGGGCTGGCGGCAGTTAGCTCCGATGACAACATAAGGTGCCAGTTTGCCGCTCGTGCCTTTTACAACATGCTTATCCTGAATGGGGAAGGAGTTGTTATGGCCCAAATACAAGCAAAACAGGATTACGGCAAGGATCCGTTGACTGTACGTGATACCAATAAATATCAAACCGAATATGTTCATAACTTCGTCGAGAAGTGGGACCAGTTGATCGACTGGAACCGCC
>JARRQF010000421.1:0-3375 GCA_037382065.1 Candidatus Thiodiazotropha sp.
TCATTGAACTTAAAGCGGCTGGACTGTCGTTTTCGCTTGTGGAGTCTGTGTGATCCAATCATTCACTTGATTGTTACGGACGTTGAAGCAAGAAGCCTCGCCCAAAGCAACTTGTTGCGGCGGGCGGGGAGTAGTCACAATCGAGCGCCTACTATAAACCTAAAAAACCAGTTGACTGTTTTAAGCTTTTTGTGACAATTGATTCGTGACCAAACCTACAGCCAAGCCCAATACCCAGACAGCCATGCGCCAGCTGATCGCTCAAGCTCGTGCAACCCTGCCTTTTAATCTGAGTGATGAAGAGCGGTGTGGCGATTCCTGCCAAGGTTGCTCAAGCAAGCTACTGATCTACCTGGAGACTGAGCTGGATGAGTGGGAGATGAAACTGGCTGAGGGTATTGTGCCTGACTTTGCCGATCTTTCCCGCTTGGCTGGGCAGTGTAAAAAAATCGCCTCTGTATTACAACGCAATGGCCTGTTAGAAAACCTAGGTTCGGCAGTTGATCGCTAATATTTAAACCTAAAAAATCAATTGACCGCTCGATTCTAATAGCAGATTCCTGATTTTGAAGAAAATAGCATCGATGGTTATAGTCACCTATTGGGTGAATCACGCTGCCCAACTGATTTTGAGCCATTCAGCTTTTGTTCAGCCAAGCTCCATTAAGCTTCTAATCAAGCTTAACAAAACGGAGGCTTATCATGAATCTAAAAATCAAAACTCTATTGATTGGAACCCTTCTCTCCTCCTCATTGATGTTAGCCGCTCCGGCTCAGGCTCACCAATATCCGCATGATGTGCTGGCTGAGGTGCTGTTTGGACTGCATTACGACGACTCCCGACATAACCACAGACACCACTATCGAGGTGACTATTATCCTGAATATCGCCGTAGTGACAGTCATGGCTATCGTCACCATCACCGTGACAGACATAGACGTAGACATGGTGATAGACATAGTTATAGTCATGGTCGACACAGAGATCACCGCTATCGTTAGGAGAGCTCAAGATGAAAAAAATAATGGTATGGGTTGCTTTTGGTCTGATATTGTCAGGACAGGTAGCGCTGGCTGAAACCGTAACGGAACGTCTGACTCAGTCTATAGAAGGCCCGGTTTCTTCTAAATCTGGGGAGGTAGCGAAATCCCTTGAAGAAGCTGACATTGATATCAGCGATGCTCTGGTAATTTCAGGTAATCGCTCAGAGCGCTTAAGTCAGCGATCAGTCATAGCAGACTATTCTGGATCGGATTTTACAATCTTCGATGCTATGACTGTGACCAGCCGGGATGATGATGACGATGGCTATTACCATCGTCTAAAAGTGGTTTTTGATGCCGATGTGTCAAGTGGGCGGGTAAGGGTCTATGCCAAGCTTTATCTCAGTTTGGAAGGGGGGCCTTGGAATCACTACTTCACCAGCGATACCTTTCTGGTCGATCATGACTCCTCGAAAGATGATTATGAGGTCGTTACCCGTTTGTTGGATGGTTATCCTCCTGGATATTATGATGTACTGATTGAGCTCTATGATGTTGATGGAGATATATTGGTCGCTGAATATGGTCCCAACGAAGATCGGGACCTCGCTACTCTGCCATTGGAAGATCGTTATCAAGATGATGATGGCTCAGATGGCGGCGGTGGAGCGACCGGCCTTGGGATATTATTACTCGGATTGATTGTTCCTTTGTTCCGAAAGTGGCGGGGGATCAATCATGGGTAAGCTTATTAACGCTACAAGAAGTTGTGAAAAGCCCATGTTCAACTAAACGAGTACAAAAATGCCGAGACATCTCCTGGTAACGCTATTCTCATTATTAATTATTCTGTTACTCAAAGTTGATTGGCTCGGGCTTTTCGGTCGGCCGGCCTTCGGCGTCCCAAGCTTCGAAGCCGCCAAAAATCGAGGTTACATCCACGTATCCGATCTTCTGAAGTTGCAACGCAGATAATGCGGCACGGCCACTGGTCCGGCAGTAGATGAGGAGTGAATCGTCTTTATTGGCGCACTCGGGTACCATGCCGATCTTGAATTCGAGTACACCACGCGGAATATTGATCGCACCAGGTAGATGGCCAGCGGCATATTCGTCATACTCGCGTACATCAATGATGACGCACTTGCCGAGCAGAGCCTGTGCGTCAGCGGTGCCGACTTCCTTGATTTGTGCCTTGGCCTCGACAACGAGGTCGTGTGGGGTAACTGCCATTATTCTCTCCGTATGGGGGTTTATTTGAACCCTTGATTTAAGGGTTGCGAATAATAAACGCATCCCTCGTATATGGCAAGGCTGGTATGGGTATACGAAGCCTTTGAAAATGACTATTAATATGGATCTTAAACATTACATTTAACATGGAAAATGGTACTTTAAAAATGAGGTTGATACACTTTGTAAAACGACATTATTTACGCGGTTATATTTGGTATCTAAAGTTTCATGCTTTTTATAGGGGCAGCCCGGCAGGTAGGGGTATTTTTATTAAGGTTTGCCCAGATTCACGCAAATCCTCACTAAAATACCTAGACCCTAGCAACAAACCTTATTCGCTCTAAAAAAGCGTGAAACTTTAGTTTGGTATATCACCCATGTCATATAAAAGGATTCTTACAGAAATTATCAAGGAAATGTAAGTACTGGTTAATGTGCGATAACGTTAATAACTATCAAGGCACCCACTCTAAATAGTTCACCGTAAAAAGCTGGCGCTAAGGTGGTGGTAACTCACCTTACTAAACTAATGATCCAAAGAGTTAGTTGCTGCTAGAAAGTTAAAAAATTGAAAGAAATAGTGATTTTAAGCTTAAATGGCGAGTGGTAAAACACAGTTATCCCTTATCCAATTCATTCAAAACTTATTTTAGTATTAACTGTATTAACAAATAAAGATATGTAGCGCATGGTAAAGTGTTTGTATTCAAAAGCAAACAATAAAACCGCCGTGTTTCCAGAAAAACTCACTCTGTCATATATTGATTATCCTAAGTTGTTAGCTGGACACTGTTACCGTCTGGGCTCGCTAGGCTACAGCGTGTAGTGACACGACTGTTGAGGGGGAAATGGTTCCAGGCAATGGACAAGCTAAAAAAAGAACGTCCCCTCTCCCTTCCGGAGGGTGTCGCAAAAGTCATAGGGTGGGGTTCTGTCCCACCATTAAGAAATGAAATGTAGGATGTGGTGAGGTACGAACCGCATCATTGATGTTCGTGAGCCATCGCACGATTGATGCGGTTCGCACCGCTCACCGCATCCTACGCGATCACGAATTTTATCGCGACTTCAAAAAGAGTGACCTATCGGTTTAAAAATACCATGGAATATCTTACTCAAATATTGGCACATAATCGAAAATCATGATGCGGTTCG
>JARRQF010000422.1:0-3919 GCA_037382065.1 Candidatus Thiodiazotropha sp.
CACGCTTGTGGCGGCACATGGCGGCGTTGCAACTCCTTGGAATAGCGGGCTATTCCGCGTCGTTGCGCGCCGTGCAGGGATGCACAAGTGTCGCGGGCACATGGATGTGCAGGAGCGACTCTTACCCTGCACCACCACAAGCGCACTCTTCACGCCGTCCAACTGATCTTTTTAGGTTAAACCGATAGGTAACTCTTTTTGAAGTCGCCCTAAAATTCGTGATTGCGTAGGATGCGGTGAGCGGTGCGAACCGCATCAACAGTGCGGAGGCTCACGAACATCCATGATGCGGTTCGTACCTCACCACATCCTACGTTTCATCCCTTAATTGCCCTGCCTCTCTCCCCTTGCCATCCTCAAGCAAGCCCCCTTGCTCTATACCTAAAAGGTATCAAGGACGCGCAAATAAAGTATTTGCCAATAAGAAGCAGTTTCACGGACACTCCAGTTAAGGACAAACCAGCTTATTCAACCATCAGCTTTTCTGCAGCGCGTACCGCGAATTTAAAGATAAAGAGAGGAGATTCCGTTGAAACTAACCATACCTTATATACCATCTCTATTAACAATCAGCCTTTGCCTGCTAACAAGTCATGCTATTGCCAAGCAGGGAGGCGACCAATACCCTCACGGAACAGAAGGATTTATGGCCGGCGCAGTCCCCCCTGCAGGAGATTACCTCATCACCTACGGGGTCGACTACCGTGGCACCTTAACAGACGACAGTGGAGATGAAGTCAAGATTGGCAATAAGACTATCGATCTACGTATCAATGCCCTCTCATTCCGATGGATACACATTACCGAAACAAAGCTTCTCAATGGCGATTTTGGCTTTCACCTTATTGCACCACTACTCAATGGTGAAATAGACATAGCTGGGGATAGCACGTCTATGTCTGGTCTTGGCGATATGGTCTTCGACCCATTTATTGCCTGGCACTACCCAAACCTGCACCTTGTAGCTGGCATTGACTTTTTCCTTCCCACTGGTCAATTCGACAAGGATGAGGCCATCAATGCGGGAGCCGGATATTGGAGTTACGAACCACTGGTCGCCCTAACCTACCTGAACGACAGTGGATACGAAGCCTCTGCAAAGTTAATGTACAACATTAAAACTGAAAACGACGATACCAAGACACTATCGGGTGATGAATTCCATATGGACTATACCTTAGCTAAGCACGACGGCCCCTGGAGTTATGGTATCGGCGGTTACTATGTGCAACAGATCCAAGATGACGAGGTAGACGGAAAGTCGGTCGATAATAGCAAGCGCCGCAGCTTGGCGATTGGCCCACAAATCAAATATGACCACGAAAACATGAGCTTTATCGGCAAATACCAGATCGAAACCGCAAGCCGAAACACTTTCGAAGGTAATCGCCTTAACTTAAAACTCATCGTTGCATTCTGAATCCTGACTTCACGCTGCCCAACTGATCTTTTTAGGTTAAAATCATTTCTAAGCTATAAATTCGATCAGAGCCCCAGAATCGCGGATAAATGAAACTATCCGCGATCCTTACTTCCCTCTCACCGGCATGAATGCGAGAATCGCTTCTCATGCTACCATCATTTATGGCCTAGATATTGTCACCATGGAATTCCGACACCTGAAATATTTCCTTGTACTGGCTGAAGAGCTGAACTTCTCTCGTGCAGCAAAACGACTTTTCATCTCGCAGCCACCATTGACGAGGCAGATACATCAGCTTGAAGAGGAGTTACAGGTACAGCTCTTCGTTCGCACTCATAAAGGCGTTGAATTGACCGAAGCAGGTCGTCATTTTATAGCCGAAGCGGAGAAGATAGTGTCATTCGCCGATGCATCTATCGAGCGAACTAGAATGGCGGAAAAAGGGACTTTAGGAAAACTTGATATTGGAATATTCGGTTCGGCGACGTTCAATATCATTCCGACTTTACTGCAACAATTCAGAACACGCTACCCCAAGGTCCTCATTACCCTACACACACTCTCCAAAACAGAACAGATCGCAGCCCTCAGAGATGGAAGCCTAACCTTAGGGTTTAACCGTCTCTACCCCGAAACTGCCGAGATGCAAGTGGAGACAGTACTCAGTGAACGCATTATGTTAGCAGCTCATTGCGACCATCCCTTGGCACAACGTCACCGTGTGGCACTTAAGTCTCTTGCCAAGGAGCCTCTCATTCTATTCCCCAAAAAACCTCGTCCCAGTCTTGCTGATGAAATCATCGCACTCTGTCGCGAGGCAGGATTCTCCCCCAACATTACTCAAGAGACAGATGATGTTGTTTCCAGTATTGCACTCGTTTCCCTTGGCTTTGGAGTTTGCTGTGTACCGGAATCGACAACTAACCTCAAACTGCCTAACGTAACCTACATTCCACTTAGGTCTCCTATGCCCGTGATAGACCTCGACTGCATCTATCGTAAAGATGATAACTCACCCACCCTAAATGCCTTCCTGGCTATTGTTCGCGACTATCGAAAACGCGGCACACAAAAGTAAGCCAGATAAATCTAAAACATCCCACCAATCTCTGTAGCTCGCACTTCTATTATGATCACTTATGCCGGTTGGCTAATATTTCTTATGATCCTGCTATCGATCACAACGGGGCTCACCTCCACTCTTCCAGCATTTTATGCAGGAATAGTTGCGTGGTTGGCCGCTGCCCTGGTGTTCCACCGTGTCAGCAGAGCACAGAAAATTCAAATAGTGATCATGATCACTATCGGTTTATGCGGTATCCTATTAGCCTCCCCTGACGATGGAATTATCGCTCTGCTTAAAAAAGCAATCAGTACGAATCATGCGCTGCTTGCTATGTTGGCAGCAGTCAGTTTCCTGCGTTTGATGGCACAACCTCATGGGGAACAAGAAGAGCCCCTGCCGAGCGGTACCCATGGTTTTTTTCGCACGCTTTTTGGAGTACATATTTTTGGCGCGATTATCAACCTTTCAGCTATCTTGATTGTTGGTGATCGACTTTCATCACGAAAGCCTTTAACGCTTTTTCAGGGGCTAACACTCTCCCGAGGCTTCTCTCTAGCAGCACTCTGGTCACCGTTCTTTGCTGCCATGGGAATCGCACTGACCCATGCACCTGGAGCCAATCTCATCGAAATGGTTACACACGGACTTCCTATCGCATGCATCGGTTTATTAGTTGCAACAATTGGTTTAAAATCCGCAAAAAAGGAGGCGTCCTATGAGGGTTATCCCTGGCAATTCACCTCGCTTTGGCTCCCCGCACTATTAGCTGCCGCGATCATCCTCACCCACAGACTCTACCCAGCAATATCCATCCTAACTTTGATCGCCCTCTTTTCTCTTGGAATCACCTTTCTCACTTTGAGTTTAAGATATTAAAAAAAGACTGCCAAAAATTACTGGTGAGTTAACCCTGTTTATGGCCGCCGGTGTTCTGGCAGTGGGTATCTCAGCACTGATTAATGCTTACCAATACAGTCTTCCAATTGATCAATTCGGAGCGAATGAAGCAAGCCTTTTATTAAGTAGCATCCTAATTTTCGCCCTTTTTGGCATCCATCCGATCATCACAATTTCTGCAGCAAGTACCTTATTGATAAACGTGGATATGAATCCCAACCTACTTGGAATCACATTTCTTATGGGCTGGGCATTAGGCATCAGTGCATCACCACTTTCCGCCATTCACCTCACCATGCAAGGCCGCTATGGATTATCGGCATGGCAGTTGCTTCGCGGCAATCTCCCCTTCATTGGACTCATGCTGGCTATCGATATCCTGGCCCTCCATTTCTACTATTCCATACCCGCAAGCTAGTGTGGTGCTTCATACAAATTGACGATTATAGAAGCCTGCTCAGGCCAGGAGACAAGGCGCAATGCGCAGGGAATGGCTCGCCCTTTTCAAGCATTGCAACGCAGTATCCTGGCCT
>JARRQF010000423.1:0-4085 GCA_037382065.1 Candidatus Thiodiazotropha sp.
AGCAGGGAGAAAGGCAGGCCGCCCACAGAGGAGACACCCACGCCACCCAGTCCATTTTCAAAGCCCAGTGGTATCGGTATCCTGCCTTGAGTGAGTTGATCGCCACTGCTCAGCGGATCGGCTCCATAAAGATCAAGCGCCATCATCGGTGCAGTGTCCACGATTGAACCGGCCACTGGGTTGCGTAAACTAATGGCATCGGAGTCGTGAACCAGATCGAAAGCGAAGGTATCGAATTGGCTTGAGCCATCACCTGTAAAGACAATTCCAATCTCATAGCTATCGCCAAGGCTTAGATTGCGACTGGACTGAATGCCAGGGGCATGGATATCCAGATCAAGGGAGAGAGTGGCAGCGTTGCTAACCTGAATATCTAGAAAAAGTAAAAAGAGTGTTAGAAAAGCCGTTGAGAATTTTTGTTCCTTCATTTTTCATCCCCTAGAAATGGGCAGACCCTGCGTGTACATCAATCACTGGTGCAGCCATGCGAAACGTTGACCTTAGTTTATGAGGGTAATGTGGTCAATTTTTTTATTATACCCAGTAATGCTCTTATCTTTATTTTAGACAATAGTGACTCTTTGTGTAGTCTGGTAAAAACTGACAAATATGATACTAAAGTATAGCTACCAACCAGATAATGTATTGCCTTGTTGTCAATGCTGACATGTAACTAGTGTGGTGCTTCATACAAATTGACGATTATAGAAGCCTGCTCAGGCCAGGAGACAAGGCGCAATGCGCAGGGAATGGTTCGCCCTTTTCAAGCATTGCAACGCAGTATCCTGGCCTGAGCAGGCTTTCCTTCGGGCGAGACGCTAAGCGGTCATCCGCGTTGTTGCGCGCCTTGGAAAGGGAGAAGCCATTCCCGGCGGCACGCGCCTAGCGGCTAACCGCTTAGCGTCACGCTATAATCGTCAATAGTATAGGCGACCATCTAAATCGGAAATGGGTGATACTGTCATCTTAAAACTAAGCAATGTGCAGTACCGGGACAGTCATCGTTTGGGATAGTCTAAAGCCATTCAAAATCAGATGGTTATTTTGAATGATCATGCTTTCACAACAACGATTATATAGTGGGTGTCCTCGTCTTAACATGTCTTTTACTTGCTCATAATCTTTTTGTTGCTGTGGTTTTATTTTTGCTTCTTTAGCAACAATAAAATCTTCTTCAATAATCGTTTTTCTTGGATACTCCGGACACTTCTTATTCAACCCACCCCAACGGATTCGGTGCATAAGCAAACAGATTACTGCCACCCCGCAACCCAATCGGATCCTGGCTAACGAACCGTCCTACACCCGGATCCATAGTGCCGATACCGATTGTAGTGCAGCCCCGTCTCTTCATCAAACGGCTGACCCTGGAACCGGAACGGCTGCTCTAACACCGGTGGTGGCGGTTCTGGTTGTCTCGCATACCGGGGCTTTTTAACGGTGGGTGTCTCGATAGTCCCCGATTTGTAACGACAAAAGCGCGGTATTCTACAACTTTTTATTACAGAATATCTTTAATTGTACCTTTGAATAGCTTTCTCTCTGGCACATACTTTAATACATGAACACGTACCTGATCACCTATACTATAGTGTTTCTTAAGATCAGGTATTCGTTCATGCGATAGATCTGGAATCAGAACAATAATTTCACCTTCTGGACCATCTAGATATACACCATATGGTTCTACTCGCTTCACGGTAGCGCTAACAGTTTCCCCAATCATATTTCTTTTCTGGCCTATGGATGAAGAATATTTGGAGGCCTCTGCCTCAGAACATCATTGAACGAGTTACTCATCGGTACACACTCTCCGGTTAGGCCCCAAGATTACTTGAGGTTGTGTGTCCGGGATAGTCTAGCCACATCAGTGTTGCTGGTAAGATTTTAGCGTCGAGCCGTAACTAGCTCAACATCTGGCAAATTATTGGCAACATCTTGAACAGCCTTATACTGTTTGAGTACCTGAATCACAACTGGTAGTGGTTCCGCCCATATTTCAGGCAAATCTGCTTCTCCTTGCGTAGCTATGGGAAACGCCAACTTTTCAATTGGAGGACAGAAATCCGCTGAGACTCCTTGCTTGTTGCCCCTAGCATCTATGCGATACCAACCAAAAGGCTCAAGATAAACAGCATTTAGACCATGCAGACAGAATGGGGGAACATCAGTAATGGTTAAGCGTTGATAGCACAAACCTGCGGGAATATTGTTTGCTCGAAGAAGGGCTGCCAGCAAATGGCTTTTTGCATAGCAAAATCCGGTGCCATAATGGAGCACATCTGATGCTTTATAGGTTACGAGATTTAGCTTGTAATCCCAGCTATGCTTAATTTCATCTCGGACAAATTCAAAACACCTTCGAGTAATTTCTTCGGGTAAAGATGAGCCTTCAGCCAGAATTTTTGCTTGAGTTAATATAGCTGGGTTATCCCAATCTATATATTCTGTAACTTCTAAATATTTATTCATATACTCAAACCTATAAGACGGTTAACGCCGCAAATAAAGCGTAGCGGAATTTGCGATCCGAGTTAATTTGCATTGTTATGTTTATATATCCACTTGATGGCTTTGCGTGCTATAAATATTACCCCCTCCATCAACAGCATGATAAACACCACATAAACCCACCCAAAATACAAACTTCCAACTCGGGGGCCACCGTCTTTTGATGCAACATATCTTTTTATCTCTTCAGTTGGCGCATAATCAAACGAATAATCCCAGAACATCTGTGTTGAGTAGAATATTGCCATCCAGCCTACGACAAATACAATTAGCAGTCTTAATGGCCATTTCTGATTAATTAGTGACACGCTTAATACCACAATGATGACTACTGGCGATAGGCTAATTATGCTCTTGATTGTTTCGTACTCATCCATCACTTGTGAACATTATAAGTAGCAGGCAACTTGCACACTATCCCACCTATCTGCGCTCTTAGGTGTGCAATTAGCCTACTATCCAACAGAATTCGACTACTTAGCGGGCAATTGCGCGTTATGTTTCCATGCAAATTGCCCGCTAAGTACATTTGGGAGGAGGGGGTGTTCGTAGAGCGACCTCCCTGTTATCAACTAAATATTCGCTACTAATCAGATATTTATCGATTATAGACTATCTATAATCAAATGAAAGCACGAGCAGGAATCTTGAGGAAAAACGGGTAAGTTGTCTTCCATCACTTTTTGTAAGAACCAAAGAACTAAGTACAACACGTCACCTTTTATCTATATCTACTTTAGGATCACTGATATTAAAATGCCATGTAGCAATATGTACTTTATAGACACTTTCTTTACCATCAGTTGTAATAATTTGCGAGAGACAGCGAGTAAATTGTCCGTAGCAGAGCCTTGTTATGAGTAGGTTTGTTCATGAGCTAGCTTATACTCTTCGAATGTATTGTGCGGAAATTCACCTACACGGTTTTCTTTAAAGCTATTTTCCGACATTAGGTCCCTGATTTTTTCCATCTGACGTAGAATACAAATGGAGAATAGCTTTAACTTTACCTCAAATTTCAGTGTTTCTAATTTGGGTTTTTCAAAAGTATTAATTTGCGTGCACTCAGTAATTGAAATAATGATTTTATGCTTTCGCTCCTGATTACGCTTGATCGCCCATTTGTATTCTCCAGGTTCGTTATGCCACGCGAACTCAGTTTCATCCGCACCCTCGAGTAACTCAATCATGCTGTTGAGCAATACCTCAATTGGGTTTTCGAATATGTGCGTAGGCCCCATCTCATACACTTTTCCTTGTACAAAAATTAAGCAAATACTCCACCCGTGATTTTCGAGAAAATAGAAAAAATCAATGTCGTCGGAATACTTCATTGTAAATTCTGTGTGGGCTCATAACGCCCACATAAACGGCGCGAGGTACGAGCGTCCGGCGACCAATAGGGAGCAAATTTGATGTGATTGTGTGTGCCCGGCATGGGCATGATCTTATGGAGTGCAAGTCCCCTGTACATTGTCTGGAGAGTCGTCATTACTATAGACCACTCAAAAAGTACTAGCCGACGGCAAGGGCGTAAGGGTGACCGAGCGTCTGAAAGAAGCCCGAGTGCAAAC
>JARRQF010000424.1:0-3359 GCA_037382065.1 Candidatus Thiodiazotropha sp.
CCATATGATTTTGAATTGCTTTAGACCATCCCAAACAGTGGATGTCCTGCTATCTCCGCTATCTTCCAAACAGTGGATGTCCCGCTATCTTCGTAAGCCAGGCAACCGCCTGCGTAAATGTAAAATCTGCGAGCAACGTTATATCAAGGTCAACGCGATTCACTATGAGTATTGCACCAAGCAGCAATCAGCCTATTCCGGCAGTCGGGCGGTGCCGTGGATCCAGATGAAGGGCCATTGGCTTGATCAGGCGGGGTTCTCCATCGATACGCCGGTGACTGTTAGAGTGATGGAAGGCTGCTTGGTGCTTACTGCTGAGCAACAAACTGCCACTTAAAGCAAAAAAGCCCAGCCGAATGGCTGAGCTTTTTTACATGTCCAGTTGACTGATCACATCGTTGCTAATTTGTTCCCTGCTAATAACTGAGAAGTCATCCGAGTTATCATGTAAACCATGAGACAAAATAAGCTCTGAGCCATCTTCAAACGCAATAATTAAGCCAACCTCATTCGCAAGCTCTGCCATCTTAGCGCTACTTGGTTTTCGGTGAACTACATGTGTAGCGCTGATTTTTTTATTCAAGAAGTCGTTCCAAAATAAACTCTGTTCTTTCGCATCAATTGAAAATAACTCTTCATCATCTTCAGTTGGCTCATCAATCGATTCTCCATTTTCATTTTTCTCCACCCATAAAACAATAGAGTTTTTGGATGGATCACTAGAAAAACCAACAGCTAACCCACTAGCAAAGTACATTAACAGTGGACCAGAAGTAAGGGAAAATACTTCATTTCTACCAATTCCATATTCATTGATCACTTCGTCTTCCGGTAACCAGCTATAACGGACCAAACTCTTTAGTTCTTGACCTACTAGCTGGCTGACTAGATTCTTGCGTTCAAAGGGAATACCCTCACCATACATTGGTGTTGTCATAATTAAAGATTTCCTTGGGCCGACTTAATTAGCAAGTCGATCATTCGTAAATTATTTTTTGAGGGAGAAGATCCCACCACAACATCAAGGGGATCAGCAATGACAACTCGGCCGTCATTTCCAATCAAGAACTGCAAATCATTAACTTTGACTTGCTGTTCTACCAACGTATTTCTAATTGACGTTAAGTCATCAATACTGCGTTGATTCAATAGCGACGATTGCCCAACTGTTCTGACTTTACCACGCTCTAAACGGACAATGTCCTTAGAGCCTTGAGCAAATCGGTCAAACAGCAGCGCCGGGCTACCATCTACACTTATTGGGCCACGCGCATTGACAGTTGGCAAACCAAGTTCATCTAGCCTATTTAATAGTGTTAGCTCTTCAGTAAGCAATGAAGGTTTTTTGTCAGGCGTAAGAACACCAACTGCCTGAGAATCACCGAAAGCAAAGACATCTTTGTTGCCTCCGCTTCCAAGTAGGTCTCCTAACTGGCTACGAGAGATTTTGTTTGGAGCTCTACATCAAGCTCCAATCATGCACAGAGATACCATTAATTACCTGCTCGGGATCATCATCAATTGATTCCTCTGCCCCGTAGAATGCTATCCCACTAACAGAAGCGCCACACTCATCATCAGGATAATGCATCTCATCGTGGTCGTCATAATATATTGGAAAAATCTTAGTTACATCAATGAGTTTAGATCCAATTCCAATACAATTATTAAACAATCCCTTATAGCCTTCAAATAAGTACATACAATAAAGTATACCTTTTGAATTAAACTTTAACCGAACGATGTCATCACCATAATAAACCGTCTTTTCACCAGTACTATTATCAGTAATAACTACAAAACCCTCTGATGCAGCCAATAATTTTCTTAGATTCTGAACTTGTGAGGTATCCATTTTTACAGCATATGCTAGCAGTTCATTCAGATCACTTAATGAACTACCAATGTCAAACCCTGCCCCAGACTTCCCAGGAGTAATCTCTGCTGATAAATCTATCATAATCAATACCAGTAACTTGCTTTAGTCATCTAAAACCCACTGCCTATTCTCATATCTGATTTTTTGTCCTTGCGTATTAAAAAATATTGATCCTTTTTTAGGCGTTCTAGGATTATATGTAGTTGGATCAATAACTTTTACTTCGGTCTTATTCTTATACGTAAATTTATAATATGAACCTTCGTGAACACCCCCACCAGGATGATATTGAACTTCAGACAATTCTTTGTGATTCTTCAATTGAAATATCTGCGACTTACCTGAAGAGCTAGCCCTAGCTGGCTTAATCACGGCCTCGTAGCCCTTAAGCTCAAAGTAAGTTTTTAGATCTTTGAAGTCTAACCCCCATACATTGCTTGGACTGTTTAGGTCTATATGCTCAGGTATCCCTGCCCTTTTAGCTAAATCAGCCTTATGAGCTTGAGGGTTGTTATACCTAGCGCCTTTGTTTGGAGCTACAAGGTACTTAGTTTTTCCTTTATTTTTCGCAATATGTCAGCTACTGCATTAATCTGATCAGGATGCTTGCTATTATAAGTACCACATGCTTTTTCTAATATTGAATAAAATTCATTATAATCAATGATTACCTCCTCTCCTTTAATGGCAAACTCAATACCATTTAGAGGTTCTTCCCCATATTCTTCATCGCCAGGAAATCCACAATAGGCATCATTAAATCCAGCTCCAACTCCCTGTTCAAAACTTTTCAAAGTGCTAATAAAGCTTCTATCAGGAATGGCATTAAAAAAGACTTGTACAGGAAGCAATCTATCTTCTAGTACTACTCTGAATTTATCATTCATTGCTATCACCGTTAGAAATTTGGGAAAAAGCTTTTAACTGCTCCGGCATCATCTAAATATCCTCTAAATTCTAATCCATTCGGTGCAGTACCAACCCATTCTCTATTGAGTTTCCCTGCAGCTTGCGCTTCTGCTGCCGCTTGCCTTCCCCACTCCATGAACTGCTCGTTTGTGATTTTCGCTGGATCATACACAGTCTTTTCAAGGACTGCTGCTCGATATCCTCCAGTGGGATTACCAGAAGGGTCTAATGAAGACATTCTGTATCGTATGGTTTCGATACCATCCACAGATGGATGTGGTGTGACCTCCACAATCTTATATTCATTGGAATATTTTAGGAATTCATCTCGGTTATGAGCGCCGCCGATGCCACGTTTGCGGTGAACGTCGTAGTCACGAAACACAATGTGTTCGTCGTAGTTCCCTGTAAAACGGGTAAAACCTTTGTCTGGAGCAATCCTATTCGTCTGTAATGCCGACGCACTCACCCCATCAATTGAAGCAGAACCAACCCCTTTTGCACTGCCAGTTTGCGACAGATCCTGCTCAATCGCGTTGTTTTGCGAAAGAAAACCTCTCTCCGCTTTGAC
>JARRQF010000425.1:0-3673 GCA_037382065.1 Candidatus Thiodiazotropha sp.
AGCTCGCTATTTTCTCCTTGCATAGTTTTTCTGTTAAAGCCTGTAACTCTTGTATTCGTTCTGCAAGCCAATCAAGTTGCTCTTTTGTGATTGAGTAGCTCGGTTTATACCGAGCATCTACATAGGCTTTACGAAGTAATTTAAACTTTTCTTTTTCCTCTTCTGTCGAGCGTGGAAATATTGTTAAGAACCTCGGCTCTATACTTGATACTCTGTGGCCTAATTTCTCTATATCATGGGTGCTTGGTTTATAGCGGGTAAAAACTAACAAAATTGTTCCATATAGCCTTTCGGTTACTTGATGAAGTTGAAAGGCTGATAAATTATATTTACCTTTACCGGTATAGAACTCAAAACCCTCATAAAAGTCGCTAGCAGAACTAAACCAATAATCGAAATCCTCTTCAGCTAACTTCTTTCTCTCTTTGAGAGATATTTCAATTGGCTCTGCCAATTGAAATTTCCCTGAATCGTAGAGCAAGATTCCTTCTCGTAGGATATCAATATAGAAATACTGGCTTTTTCTTAAACGACGATTTATAAACTGAATATCCGAAGGTCAAAATCACTCTGATATCGATACTGAAGGGTTTCTGGGTCCAAATCCTCCACCCAGTCTCCACGGGCATAGCTGCCGAATAAAATCAACATTTCAAGATCGATTTCTTCTCGAATGATCTCAGTAACTCTCTGTAATTCTGTCCGTTTCTGCTCTGGCAGGTGATCAAGTGCTGTTTTCATTACTCTATGATAATCCTTGTTCAGACTTGTTCAAAGTGCGAGGCAAATTGAGCAGCAGTCATAATAGGGACACTGGTTACCCGGCGCCCCTACTGTGACTGCCTAATTTACTTGATGACTTGCCATAATCCCCAGAAGTTCATCAGGAGAATAGACTGGCAACTTAGCATTTTTATAATCTTTTGTATTGCGCGTGACAATGCCATCTACTTCACAGCATTCCCCAGAATAGTATTGAACAGCATCCTCAAAATCAGAAAATATCGAATTAACAGAAAACTCCAAAACTTTCGTATTCACTTCAGCAATGTTAAAAAGCTTCAACAATTTTTTTATTTCACTTTTAGCCTGATTTTTCGTCAGTGCTTTTGAGATCAAATAATCCAGGGTAGTTATTGTTGTTGCACATAAATACCCTTCAATCGCTTTGCTTTCAACCATACCCACAAGTCTAGCCGAAACTTGGACAAACTCCTTTCTCGCCAACAAAACATCAAGGATAACATTGGTATCGAATAGGATCTTCAAAGGTATTTTTCCTCTAAATGCCTTTTATAATCATCTTCATCAACATCCTTTATTACACCAATTAATGATTGGGTAATTGGAGGGGGTTCCAGGCTTTCCGTTCCTTTTGTAAGCAGATGAAAATAGTCGGCAACAACCTGAGATAATGATTTATCATGTTGTTTTGCATATATTTTTGCCTGTTGTATGAGGGTTTCGTCTAGCCGAAGGGTTAACTTACTTTGCATGGCGACACCTATGACGTATTTATTATTCATAAATATACGTCATGTGTTAGATTTCGTCAATGTGGGGATTTAGGGATGAGGTGCTTTAGAGCATAACGTTTTGCTCACCGGCAATTTAAAGTGGCACGTTTTTGCGAATGCAAAACAAGTGCCGCTTTAAATTGTCCGGTTTAGCTACTTGTTATGTGCTTTTTCTTTTAGCAGCGCAGACTAAGCCAATCAAGCCAGAACCGAAAAGCCAGGCTGCTGCAGGGACAGGAACTGCGCTGACAGCCCCAAAGGTGACATCGTCCAAAGAATAACCGTTGACGCTTTGAGTTGAAATATAACTGAAGGTTGCCGAAGCTATTAACGGATTGCTAATACCAATGAAAAACCCTTGGTCCGCCTGAGCGCTTTCTAATAAATTACCATTTATATCAAATACGGATAGTTGGATAAGTGAACCAGTTGGATCGTTCCATGCACCAATTTTCATCGTGGTTGAAGGAGTTGTGGTATTGGGAGATACAAATTGAAGTGAAATCGGCTCGAAATAATTTAGTACTGGTAATGTGCTTCCGATTGAAGAACCACCAATAACATTAGATGGGGAAACAGCATCACTTGGTGCACCAACCACTCCAACAGAACCGCCAGTACTAGAGAATATTACACCTAAATCTAAAAATTGGTCAGCAAGTTGAGATTCAGGTTGAATAGGCGTGCCAGTGTTTCCAGATGAGCCACCACCGCCATTTGGTGGAAGTGCGTCAAAGCCAAGAATCGATGCTCCACTTTGAAACGTGTCTACGATGTTTTGATCTGTAGTTACGATGGTAGCTGCCCACGTCTGTGAATACAGCGATGACATAAAGATGACCAAAATCATCATACGAATGGTATTTTTTAAGATCATTTTATTCCTCCTTTATTGATTTAAGGGCTCTAGCCCAAGTAAATAATAACATGATTACTAAAACACATAACGCCGCATTCAGCGGCTCGTCCGCTGAAATGATTTGTTAAGTACTTGTATCATCTTTCATTTCTTCTTCAAAGAGCTGCTCTAGCATTTTGACATTCTGACTAACATCTTTACGGTGGCGCAACATCTTCAAGTCTTTGAAATCAAGACGCTCAGTTTGAATTATTGATGAAAGATTTTGAAGTATAGCGAGTAGTTTGTAGTAACGATATGAGTCTTCATTTAACTTATTAACTACTGGAAACAAAGTATCAACGATCTGATCAGTAGACGCGGTAACTTGCAATCCTTCAGCGCCTTCAACGGATATCCGGATTCCATGGCAAACATCATCTTTCAATGTTGCGTAGGATGTTTTTAAGAACGCATCCAGTGATTGATTTGTAATATTAAATATCTTTGATCCTACAATATCCTGTAGTCGGTAATCTCTCCAGAAATGAAAGTTACCTGGGTTCGGTTCAATCAATCCTTTTTGGTATAGCTCTCTATTCATACCAGACCCAAGATCTCTAAAGTTCTTTATTACAACTGTTGTATGCCACCAATTATGGCGGAATATAGCGAGAGAGCGATCAATATTTTCTGATATTGTATCAATTCCCTCTTCTATATATCGTTTAACTACCAGCTCATATTCTTTTTGTTGAAAATAGGAATACTTACCAAGCCGATAAACAAGGTACGCAGCCAAGAGCGGAACAATTGGAACAAAATATGTTTCAAATATGCAGGAAATATCCATGATTATTTGTACTTAACGTTTGGCTCAGTGGTGCGAGCGGAGCGAGCTTCCACTGGAGCCATTGGTTATGGCATTAGAGACTAAACCATAAGAATAAACTTTTATTGGATAATTTAGATATTTTGGCATATTCAACAATTTGACTGATGAAGAGTTCTGCATCTTGTACCTTCCAACCATCCATTTTCAATTCGTCAGTTTGCACCCAGAGTTTTGCCACCTCTTTGTATCGTTCCTTTGAAAGTGAAGCGATAGCATCGGTAACTTTGTTCGGAAAGATAAAGACCCAAGGGCCATCTTCTTTATTTCCACCAAGCAACTTAAATGACTGCATCAACTCGTTTGAGTAATTTTCTCCCGTGATGCTGCAATAGAGAGTGGAAAGTTTGATAGTTTCAATACCCTTCCACCCTTCAAGAGTTTTCCATTCCTCAGACGGGCGAATAGACTCACCTATTTGCGGCG
>JARRQF010000426.1:0-3329 GCA_037382065.1 Candidatus Thiodiazotropha sp.
GGTGAGTATGAAAAGCTATGGCGTAAACTGGGCTTGTCGGTGGATTGGTCTCTTCGCTACTCAACGATAGATCTACATTGTCAGCGGACATCACAAAAATCTTTTATCGAACTATATTCTGATGATCGTGTTTATCGTTCTGTAGAGCCCGTGATATGGGATACCCATTTCGAAACTGCGCTTGCACAAGCCGATCTGGATACGATAACTAGAAAGGGACAGCTTCATGATATTGCGTTTTTAACCGAAGAGGGGACTAAACTGGTCATTTCGACGACGCGTCCCGAACTATTACCAGCGTGTGTGGCGCTATATTGCAATTCAGACGACGAGCGTTTTAAGCATTTGATTGGTACGCAAATCACGGTTCCGCTATTCAATCACACCGTGTTGCTGCGAGCTGATGATGATGTGGACATGAGCTACGGTACAGGGCTAATGATGGTTTGTACCTTTGGTGATGCAGAAGATGTACGCCGCTGGAAACGGGATAAACTCGAATTGCGACCATGCATTGAGCCGAATGGTCGGTTGTCAGCGCTTGCTGGGCCGTATGAAGGAATGGTGACGCTCGAGGCTCGTAAGAAAATATTAGCAGACTTAAGAGAAAACGGATTTCTCTTGGGTACAGCGACAGTAGAGCAAGTTGTATCCATTGCCGAGCGCTCAGAAACGCCTGTTGAATACATTATGGCGCCCCATTGGTTTATCAAGATACTGGATTTGAAAAACGAATTGCTAGCTCTTAGCGAAAAGCTTAATTGGCACCCTGATTTCATGAGAACCCGCCTTGATCAATGGATCACTGGACTTAAGTATGATTGGAACATCACTCGACAGCGTTTCTATGGTGTGCCATTTCCGGTCTGGTATTGTAAATCATGCGGAAAACCGGTGCTCGCACGTATTGACGATCTGCCCGTTGACCCATTAGAGGATGCCTGTCCGATAAGCCATTGTCCGGAATGTCATTCTACGGACTTTGTGGGGGATGAAGATGTCATGGATACTTGGATGACATCCTCATTGACGCCCTTGATCAATGCAAATTGGGCAAAATCCGCTGACCGTTCCGGTGACCTGGATCTACACCCAATGAATGTTCGCGTGCAAGCCTACGAGATTATCAGAACCTGGGCATTCTACACGATTGTAAAAAGCTACTTGCACAAGCAAAGTGTACCTTGGAAAGATGTCATGATCTCGGGTTGGGGTTTGAATGAGCAAGGTAAAAAAATCAGTAAACGTGATCTGGATAAATTTACAGATGCCAATGGATTCAATCGTTATAATCCCTATACTGTAATTGAAAAATACGGTGCAGACGCACTTCGCCATTGGGCAACGAACACGCATCTTGGTAATAATCTAAAATATTCTGAGAAAGATGTAAGAGATGGCCGAAAAATCGTTGTTAAGTTGTGGAATTCTGCCAGGTTCTGTGCGCTCCAATTGAATGAATTTGACCCGAATGAGACGCGGCCTGCAGCGGAGCAAAGGACTCTGGAAGATCGTTGGATTATCTCGGAACTGCAAAAAACGATCGCTAGCGTTAGCAGCAGTTTAGACGCATATGACTATGGTGCTGCTAAGAATACACTCGAGAAGTACTTTTGGGACAGGTATTGTGATAATTACCTGGAAATGGTTAAAGATAGATTCTGGCACCCAGAGCGTTATGATAGTGCAGTCATTGCTTCAACTAAAGCTACACTCTGGGAAACATTGAGGAGTGTTATTGCCTTGTTCGCGCCCTTCCTTCCATTCGTGACAGAAGAAATTTATCAGCGTATTTATTGTCCGGTTGAAGGTGTCATCTCTCTGCATGTTTCCAGCTGGCCTGAAGTATCTGACTCTTTGTCAGTAGAGGTCCCTGAAATGGATATGATCCGAGAGGTTCTCGACGGTGTGCGAAAATTACGTAGCGATCTCCATATACCACAAAATAAGCAGATCAGTACCTTGATAATCGATACAGATGAGCAGACTAAATCCCATTTAAAACAACTTGAGCTTTCAGTCATGGGGGTGACTCGTGCTGAGCGTGTGTTGTATTCGTCTGTTCCGGATACATGTTTGATGGTTAGTGATACAATGTCGATCAGTATTGTGGTGTAAGAATCATGCGCCGAAAAATCCTTCTATGGATGCCCCTTTACGCTGGTGGCTTTCAGTGTCTTGCTGTAGTCGGATACGCTTCGGCTGCTCCTACATATTAGGGTGTCGGGTTAATCGTTCAGATTGCCAGTCGCTAGGGTATGACTCTGTGCAGACCATTCATTGGGACTCTGCGGGATGCTGACCATGAAGATCGAATCGTTGCGCTACTCTCTGTTTCTTATCCTGACCCTGCTTGCCCTGCGGCTCGACGCCGCCGGGCCGATCCAGTCCCATGAGATACCCGAACCGCTGCGGCCCTGGCAGGCTTGGGTCAGTTGGTCCCACCCGGATCTCAACTGCCCGTTTCTCAGTACCGGTTCGAGCCGGCAGTGCGTCTGGTCCAATCAGTTGAAACTTGACCTCAATCCGGCTTCGGGGCACTTCGTCTATCAGGTCAGTGTGTTTGCCGACAGTCTGGTGCCTTTACCTGGAAATCGGGATCACTGGCCCGAAAACCTGCAGTTGGATGGTTCACCGGCGGTGCTGCTCGATCATCAGGGGGAGCCTGCTGTGCGCCTCGCCCCGGGGGATCATTCCCTGAGTGGGGATTTCCGCTGGGACCGCTTGCCCGATACCCTGGCGGTTCCGTCGCAGACCGGTATCGTGCAACTGCGTCTTAATGGCAAAGCCGTGACCCATCCAGTGCTCAGGAAGGGTAATCTGTGGCTCAAGACCCAGGCCGACGAGAACACCCAGCGACAACCCGAGGACAGCGTCAAAATGCGACTGTTCCGCCTGCTCGATGATAGCCATCCGTTCACGGTTGAGACCCTGATGGATGTGCGTATTTCCGGCGCGCAGCGGGAGCTGGTTCTGGGTAAACCGCTGCTAGAGGGGTTCATTCCGACCAAGATCGAGTCTGCGCTCCCCGCCAGACTCGAGCCCAATGGGGATCTGCGTATCCAAGCCCGGCCCGGAAGCTGGCAGGTGAGGATCTTCTCAAGGCATGTGGCGCCGGTGGCGCAACTGCGGCGGGTGGTTCAGGGGGCGCCCTGGCCCGGCGAAGAGATCTGGGCGTTTCGCGCTGAACACCAGCTCAGGGTGGTCGAGGTGAGCGGGCCTGCCCAGATCGATTCACGTCAGGTCGACCTGCCGGATACCTGGTCGAGTCTGCCGGCCTATTTGATGCAGCCGGAGGATCTGTTCAGCATCAAAGAGGTGCGCCGGGC
>JARRQF010000427.1:0-4688 GCA_037382065.1 Candidatus Thiodiazotropha sp.
GAGTGTATACCTAAAAGCTGGCCGTAATGCTCTTCTATATCCATAGGGCGTATTCTGTTATCTAAAGTTGATGGAGTAGGCTTATTATACAATCTTTTTACACAAATCTACGAAGAGCCTGGTGGAAAGGGTGTTTTCATAGTCGCCATAGCATCTTTTATAGGAGCGTTCATAAAACCAGTGTTTGGGTTTTATTCTACATCTATGGTATTTGTTGTTTCATCGTTGCCATTTCTTTATATATGGCAAAAAAGGCTTAAGAGTTGATGAAGATAAAAAACATAACAAGTCGCTGCTACGGATAATTTGTTCGCTGATGCTCTCAAATTCCAGCAGAGCGTGGCGTTATGTGATCGGCTCCATCAGTGTTCCGTGCGATTAGAATTGGATTTGAGAATCGGATCGAGGTTCGTATGAAGTTATTTGACGAAGGAGTATGTGAAATTTGTGGCAAATCAGGCTTTCATCCTGAATGTGAAGATCGAGCAATAAGGGCAGCACTAGAAGCGAAGGAAATTGATCTCAATTTCACAAAACAATACGCCATTAGTAGAACTCTCGGAACCGTAAATCATCAAGACTACATAGAAGCAAAAGCAGCGCTCGATTTTCACCTTGGTTGGGTGTCAACTCCTGAGCAAGATGAAGTGATAGCGTCCAAAGACTGGTTCTTTTTTCCCGTAGGTTGGATTGGTGTAATTGGACATATTGTAGAAAAACAAACTAAGCACGTTTTCCCTTTAGGTTCGGGATTGTACAATCCAGATTCTAACGCGCCGGTAAAATGGGATGCTATACATGCATATCTTGAGGGAAAGTTAGAACCAACCAGCGGCAATAAAAAATGCCAGTAGCAGCACATAACAATTGGCAGCAAGGGACCCACCTACGCTCCACCCGACCAAAAACCGCGATGCGGTTTTCGTCGGGTGAGCTTGGTCGTTATGCGAATGTAAAGCTCCATGAACTATGACGAATACACAAAAAGAATAACGCAAGAAGTAGATGCTCTTAGTCAGAAGGAGAAAGTTGTCCTGTGCTTAATTTGTTGTGAACGCCTTGTTCCATTATACGAGAAGTTTTCAGAAACCGAGGATTTTGGAAGCGTAGCAGTCCTATGTGAGAGTGAAAGAATTGCTAAAGGATGGTTGCAGGGCGATTATTTGGAAACAAGTTTAATTGCGCAACAACTTGCTGATGTAATCCCCGATATGGACGATTTCGGATCAATTTCAGGTTCGTTTGCACTAAATGCTGGACTAGCACATGAGCATCTATTAGAGCAAATGCAAAGTGATGATAGTGCCCCAGCTTTCTATGCGCTACTAAGTTGCTACGATACCATAGATTTTTATGTGCAAGATTTACTAGACCCTGATTGCAAAGGGGGAGTGCCGGAAGTGGAGATTGAAAATCACGAGATGGTGGTCAATGAAATTAAATGGCAATTGAATATATTTGAAGAAATTAAAAGCAGTAAACGAATTGAGAGTTTTTCCGACAACTATGAAGCACATGCAATCATTGATATCGCATAACAATCAGCTGCACATAAACGAGAGCAACGTTTGAAAAAAATAAAACTTCAGCGATCAGCTGATTTTGACGATCCCAAATACGAATTGTATAAACAGTATTTCGCTCATGTTGTGCCCCGTTCTATAAAAGCGATCTACGAACTTAAATCGGAGCTGGGTAAAGGTGTTCATAATCACAACTATGTTTGGGTTCAGTATTTTAATCCGCTAAATCTTTCCACAATACAAGCTAGCTCAATTTACATCAATGAATATTACTGTTTTGGGGTTGATGAAGATGGACAGTCATTACTCATCAAAGTGAAAAATGGACAACAAAATGAATCTATATACATCGATTTCGATGTTGGTAATGGGGAAAATACAGATGTTGAAGAAACAGAACTTCAATTACCAAGTCTGTTGAAAGAGCTAGTCAAAAATGGCTAACAAGGCAAATTAACATGATCGGGTTAGAGGAGGCCGCAGCCTCCGTCTGCCCACAGAACCGTGTGTACGGATCTGTACACGGCTCCTCACGAAAGTTGTACCCAGTGATGAAGCTCAAACCAATGCGATAACTGTCTGTCCGAACAGATAGCCTGCCCCATTTCCCCGATAAACCAACCCACCGGATACGCCTTGTTCACCGCGAAGGTGTTGGAGAGCTTCCAGCGTTTGTGGTTGGAGAATACCGTTTTCGCCGCCTGGGTGCGTGGTACGCCACGCTTTCTTTATC
The DNA here is from genome assembly GCA_037382065.1 of Candidatus Thiodiazotropha sp. Classification (GTDB taxonomy): domain Bacteria; phylum Pseudomonadota; class Gammaproteobacteria; order Chromatiales; family Chromatiaceae; genus Thiodiazotropha. Next base: position 2,257 of record JARRQF010000427.1, read on the forward strand.
CAACTCGTCCTGGACGATGTTGCTGAGAATCGATATCCACCACATATGGCTTGCCACTGGCTACGATCCGACGTGCCGCCTCGACCGCTTGGCGTTGGTTCCGTCTAGGACAGAATCCGTAGCTGTGCTCGGAGAATAGCGGCTCGAAGATCGGTTCCAGCAGCGCCTTCAGAGTAGCATACACCACTCTGTCTCGCACTGTCGGCACCCCAAGTAATCGGATGCCTTTCCCCCCAGGCTTGGGTATCTCTACCCGTCGTACCGGGGAGGGTTTGTAACACCCGCTTTCCAGCTCATCTTTCAGCTGGGTTAGCTCTTCATTTAGTCGTGATCCGCATGGCACCACCGATTCACCCGATCTCTACGTCTCAGGTATTCGACCGTTCCTCTCAGGAGGATCTCAGATCCACAGTCTCTAATAAGTCTTATTGACCACTTTCGTGTTCCGCCCTTCACCTCCCTCATCCCTGTTACTGTCCCAACGTTTTATCCTCAGCTATGTCACCATAGCCTCTCAGGCGTCAGGTTTTACAGTTACTACGGCTTCATCTGCAGGCCCCCGTCCCATCACGGATCACGTCTCCGCGTCGCTTAGGGCTTAAGGTGTCGTAGTTACACCGACCCAGAGGCGTTTCTTCGGGCACCCTTGCCAGCGCCTACATGTTCCCTTCTTCCAAGGGGCATGTCTGGATTTTCACCAGCTAGCCAGCTACCATGCCGGTCACACGACCGCAAAAGCTACACTGCTTCTTCCTCGCTATGCAGCTTTTGGCATCCGGTGATTTTCAACGTTAGCTGTAGTAGGCGATAAGTGATGAGTTGGGACGAAATAGCAAATAACATAAATTTCAATCTAGAAGTCGATTATGAGCAGCTTGCCGATTTTGTATCAAGAAATCATAAAATAGCGGATTTAGGTTGTGGTTACGGGCGAGTGGTGAGTGAACTGGTATCCTTGGGCTACTCGGACGTAGTGGGTATTGATCCCTCTAAAAATATGATTGACCGAGGAAAAAGAGAATTTCCTAGCTTATCGTTGAGCCATTGGAAAGAGACTAACTTCGATACACTTCATGAAACATTTGACGCAGTTTTAGTGTGTGCTGTGCTAACGGTCATTACTGACTCGGAAAAGCGATATGAGTTCGTTAATACTATTTGTAGTATCTTGAAGCCTGGTGGAATCGTCTATTTGGTCGAGTTTTGCGCTGAAAACGAGAGAGTCTTTATGTCAGGTATCGGCATGGAAATGCGCTATAGTACTCCTAGCGAATATTGTGCTCTATTTCGCACGTTTAAAACTTTAAAAAGTAATGTTTTTCAATGCTCAACAATAGGTGGTACAAAAGAAATGGGGTTCAGCGCAATTTTTAGAAAGTGTAGCTAACAAGTTGCACCAGCCGACATTTTTCCGTTGCTCCTTTTTGTGCTTAATAGCACAAACGGACTCCTCCAAAAATGCAGCTGTGCAAAGCGTTATATACAATACGAACAAAGAATAGCGTAATGCCAAAAATATTAACCCTTATTTCAATGTTGCTCATTACTGGATGTGCATCAACCAAACCATATAGACCCCCTCAGACAGTTGAAGAGTTGCGTAGTTTATATGCTCAATTTAACAGGGTTGAAGCAATTACACACAATATCTTTGTGGCTAATAGCTCAATGTGCTCCAAACGTAAAACAAATTATGGATTCATATCTATGTTTGTAAATAAAGAGCAGGACGAAGGGCAGAGAAAGCTTTGGTCTGAAGCATTTAATCTGCAAACACAACCAACTGTCACATATGTAGTACCCAAGAGCGCCGCAGATAAAGCGGGTTTGTTAGCAGGCGATATCATAATTTCTGTAAACAACTCTCTATGGTCTGATGTTAATTCACAAAGTAATTTTATAAAGCAATTAAGTGAGGCACAGAAATCATCTAATCTAAGTCTTGGTGTACTGCGAAATAATGAAACAATCATATTGACACTTATAGCAAACATGGCATGTGATTATCGCTTGATCTTGAATGACAGAGTTAAACATCAAGCTTGGTCAATAAATGATCAAATCTATATTGATTCAGGGTCAGCAAAACTACTCAAACGTGATGATGAACTAGCTTTTTTTATTTCTCATGAGCTGGCACATTTGCTTTTAGGGCACACCTTGCCAGAGAGGAAAAGCGAACTTGGCGACTACAAAATGCGTAGTATCATCGAAAAAGATGCGGATGCACTCGGAATCCGCTTAATGACTCACGCAGGTTATAGTGCCAAAGGAGCTGAAACAGCAATAAAAATTACCGATTTAATTGATAGCGGCCCGATCACACGATTTTTTAATTATCATGGGCCGTATATGCCTGCCGACGAACGTATTAAGTATTTAAGAAACGTTCTTGGTGAATAATGTATAACAATCGGCTGCACAGGATTCAC
>JARRQF010000428.1:0-1857 GCA_037382065.1 Candidatus Thiodiazotropha sp.
TAACCCCCCCACGAAACCCTGATCCGGATCATAGTTAAAGGTTTGTCCAAAGCGAACCACATGGTCTATCCATGCCTTTAACGTGGATGGAACAGAAAAGTTATACATGGGTACGCTCATTATCAGCAGGTCCGCATCTCGCAGTTCGGAAATATAGCGATCCGATAGCGCCGTATCACTACGAGTGGTGTCATCGGCTTGCTCGGGTGGCGTGAAATAGGCGGTGATCGTTGCATGGCTGATATGTGGCGGAGGATCTTCCGCCAGATCACGTACCACCACATGACTGCCTGGGTGGGCCTGTATCCAGCTTTCCAGGAATTGGTCCGCCAGGCGACGGCTATGGGAACCGACTGTTCGGGCGCTGGCGTCGATGCGAAGAATGTTTGTCATGAATTTCGCTCCAGGATGACGAGTTGTGGCAAAGAGCATATTGCACACACTATCTGCGCGAAATATCTTCGTTTGAACTTAATTATTGCGTAATATACACGAATGGATTTAACGACTCTGCAACTGTTCATCGAAGTGGTTGGGCGGGGAAGTTTTGCCGCGGTGGCACGTAGCCACGACAAGGCGCCCTCATCCGTGTCCCGCGCCGTGGCGGCGCTTGAAGAGGAACTGGGTGTGCGCCTCTTTCAACGCAGTACCCGCCGCCTGCAACTGACCGAGGCGGGACGCGAATACTTCGAAGCGGTTGAAGAGATCATGGCATCGTTTGCCGCAGCCGCAGAGCGTGCGCGTTCACTCACGGAGCAGCCACGAGGGACACTTCGGGTGACCGCTTCGGTGACTTTCGGCCAGGTCGGGATCGTACCCCTGCTCGCCGATTTCATGGAACGCTATACGGAGCTCGATCTCGAGTTGCTGCTCACCGACACGCGCCTGGACCTGTTCGCCGATCGAATTGATGTAGCGGTTCGTCTCGGGGCTTTGGATGATAACAAGCTGGTAACCACAAAGCTCTGCGACATCCCCTATATTGTCTGCGCCAGTCCTGAGTACCTGAGACGGTTCGGCACTCCGGAAAAGCCAACTGACCTCAATGGGCACGATGCCCTGTGTTTGTCGCTGCCAGAGCACAACGTCTGGCGCTTTCGCGATGCCCGGGGCAATGTCGAAACAATCAATGTCCATGCCCGGCTCAGAAGCACCAATGTGCGTGCACTCATGCAGTGCGCGTCGTCCGCCATGGGCATCGCGCTGCTGCCCCAATGGATTGCCCAGGGAGAACTGACTTCGGGTGCATTGGTGCCGCTACTTCCTGGTTGGAGGGTGGGAACCACGGAGTTTGTGGTGCCGGTGTGGTTGCTTTACCCATCTCGTCAGCATCTGCCGCTGAAAGTCAGGGTTTTTATCGATTATCTGAAGGATTGCTTTCATGCTAAGCTGCCCTGGAATTAGGATGACCATCACATCCCTTCTGGGTATATTCCGCCAAGCCTTTTGGGTCATCACCTTCCAGACAAACCAATAATGAAATCCCACTATTCACTCAATTGAAGGAACATCACTATGTCGGGACACCACACAAGAGAAAACGGCTTTGGCACCAGCGGTATCGGAGAAGCGCCTATCATTGACCCCTTCTGGGAATGTGAGATATCAACTCAAAACGCCTTACAGCGATGGGACCACGCACATTATCTTTAAGCCGCTGGATTTTATCGCCAAGCTGGCGGCGCTGGTGCCCAGGGTGAACCTGACCTGGTTCCATGGTGTGTTCGCACCCAACAGCGGCACAACGCCTGAAGCGTGTGTTCAATATTGATGTCTCTATCTGCGAGAAGTGCGGAGGTGAAGCCAAGATAATCGCCAGTATCGAGGATCAGGCGGTCATCGACAAGATCCTTCATT
>JARRQF010000428.1:1894-7094 GCA_037382065.1 Candidatus Thiodiazotropha sp.
GTTGGCTGAACTAGGCCGGAAGGCCAGAAAGGCTGTGGAAGAGGGTGGATTCAACCTAAATTCCGGTAGATTGAATAGATTGAGGTCGGATAGACGGATGATTCAGGCCCCAGTTTTCTATATACATGGGTGATAGCGGTTATTCTCCTTATACCTCACACGGATTGCAAAAAGCTACACTCATTCGTTGCTTCACTTTCTGCACCCGGTGATGGGGGGCGTCTAGAAGAAGAAAGATGGAACACATACTTATTTACTCAGATAGTCTCACTTGGGGGATCATCCCGAATACAAGAAAGCGGTTGCCTTTCGAAAAGCGGTGGCCCGGGGTGTTCGAGAAAACTCTTCAGAAAGAAGGGATAAGCGTCAGGGTTATCGAGAATTGTCTGAATGGGCGTAGAACCACATGGCCAGATCCTTTTAAGAATGGAAGAAATGGCGCCGAGGGTTTGTCCGAAGTCATCGAAATGAACTCTCCATTGAGGCTCGTTATTCTCATGCTGGGAACTAATGATTTTCAGTGCACACACGAGCAGTACCGGGACAGTCACCGTTTGGAATAGTCTAAAGTCATTCAACGAGAATCAGATGGTTATTTCAAATACCACTACATTAACAGCAGCGTTTGAATGGTGAGTGTCCTCGTATTATGCTGACAGGCGATTCGCAGCTGATCAAGAAGACGTGGTTTGCGCAATTCAGTGGGCTGACCCCATGATTTTCCTCCGAAATCCACCGTTTGCCATTGTCACGACTTACTGAGAATGTATAACGAGATAAGAGGTTGCGTTAATATAACTGTTAGGCAATAAATCCAATGTCTAGGAAAAGAAAAACAAGAGGCAGTCCGTATGTAGATCATCCTAGGTATGGAGATAGACCTATAGATTCTGGCTACAACTATAGTGAAGATGAAGTAAGAAATAGTTATTGGGGATATAGGCGAGAAGATATATTTATTGAAACAGCTATTCCGGCGGACCTAGAAAAACAAAATTTTCCTACTTTCCCTAGGAATCTGTATGTCGATATCAGAAGGAAGTGCATTCAGTGTGAAAGGTGGTTTATATTTTTTGCGAAAGAGCAAAAATATTGGTATGAAGAACTTGGCTTTATAATCGATGCCGATTGCGTCAAATGTGTTGAATGTAGGAAAAAGGAACAAGGTATTAAACAGCTGATATCGGAATACGAAAAATTACTAAAAAATACTTCTCGCACAGAAAGTGAGACAATAAATCTTAAAGAGATTGCGCAAGAACTTTATGAATTCGGGTATATCAAGAATAAACAAAAGGTTGATAGCATTGCCTAAAAATGTATAACGAGACAAGGGGGCTCGTTAATATAACTGTTAGAGCTCAAACATGAAGAAATGGACGCTTTATTTGAATGACACCTTCAGGCCAGTTGCCGAGTCTCCAAGAACTGCATTATTTCCCGATGGAAATATAAGAAAGTTTTTCAAAGAATATTTCAACGCTTATCTTAAAACATGGGTTTTGCGTGATTTTGTAGGTGGGTTAATTGGATTTGGTTTGATGTGGTTGTTAACAAACACATACTTTTCTAAGGCTGCTCAGCAAGCTATTTCTCCAGAACTTTGGAATATAATTGTCGCATTTGGTTTACTCTGTGCTTTAGCCGGAGTGCTACTAAAGCTTTTACGTTTACATCGGATAGCACAGTGTGTACCCAATTCAGCACGTGCTCTCCTAGTATTTGGTTCGGAGGCTGGTGCAATAGCTTATGGCGTCTTATGCGCAATGCTGATGATGGCGGTAGTGCAATCAGAGTTCGGCAGCTTCCTAACTTATCTGTATACCAGCGTCGGCATAACTCTCATGGGATTCGTCGCTTTTCTCAATTTCTTGGTATTCTGGGTACTGCATTGTTTGCAGCCTCAAAAAAGAGAGTCCGCCCGGTCTTCACGGGATTTCTATGCATATTCTTATTTTCATTGCTTTTGGATATCACGATAATCACTAAACCTAACAAACCAAGCCAGGCGATGCAGCAAAGCTGCGCGTCTGCATGAGGAAGTACCTGGACACCCAGTGCGCCGAGGTGAATCGGCAAAAGATTGGCGGTGAAAGCCTGCTACTTGGTAAGGGCTAGCGATCCGCCAAGGCCCCAAGTCATGGGCCGACACCCTTAAGGACAAGGTTAAGCGTTGACAGGGGAAAGCATAGGCTCAGTATTGAGCTCCGGAAACAAGATCGAGCGTGCCGACCTCGTTGGGTGATAGGGAAGGCCACACAGATTTATCGCGAAACCGCAAGCGATAAGGCTGATTCTCCGGAGTCGAAGAAGTACCGGGACAGTCATCGTTTGGGATAGTTTAAAGCCATTCAAAATCAGATGATTATTTCAAATGACAGCGCTTTCGCAACAACGTTTAAATGGTGAGTGTCCTCGTATTAGTTACCTCATGCGGCACACCCACTTGATCACATTGATACCAGTAAGTTTTTTTGTCCTGATTGGTGGTCAGCAGCACAAAACTTTTAATTGCTATACCGTAATCTACTCATAAGGTGAAGTCATTATCCTAGAGCACTAATAAACGTAATGATGGGTGTATCGTTTATTAGAAGAGTAAATTTCGTACCCAGCAAATCAGTAAGAAGCAATATCTAAGGAGATACATATGAGAACTTTAAATGAAATTGAATCATTGAGTGTCAACGGTGGTTACGCCGAGCCTCAAATATGTCCACCACGACCTGGGACAATAGTGTCAGTAACGCCAACCATCCCTGAAATATGTCCGCCACGGCCAGAACCTGTAATACCTGCAGTACCTCAAATATGTCCACCACGCCCGATCTGAGTACCTCGACGATAAGTCATCACAACATATGTTTCCACCCAATCAAACACCCTCGTTCGTGTTGGCTAAACCTAGATCTTTGTGCTAAACAAAAATCTGTCGAGAAGGTACACACACCTTCTTAAATCGAAGAAATACCGGGACAGTCACCGTTTGGGATAGTCTAAATCCACTTAAAATCAGATGGTTATTTTAAATGGCAGTGCTTTCACAACAACGATTAAATGGTGAGTGTCCTCGTATTCGCAGAAAAGGAATATGGAGCGGATGGCTGAGGTGGTTCCCGAGACAGACGAGCAAGTATTGCAAAATTTTCTCACCCACTCGTCCTGGGATCACCAAGGGATCATAGCCCAGGTCTCGAAGGAGGCGGACTCTTGGTTAGGGGGTGACGTCGGAACAAGGTTCTATATCGACGAATCAGCCTTCACCAAGAAAGGCAAAAAATCCGTGGATGTGGTCCGGCAATGGAATGGTCGCCTGGGTAACAAGTACCGGGACAGTCATCCTTTGGGATAGTCTAAAGCCATTCAAAACCAGATGGTTATTTCAAATGACAGTGCTTTATCGACAACGATTAAATGGTGAGTGTCCTCGTATTAAGCCCTGCAGACCCTGCACCGACTCTATACAAGTTTAAAGCGTTCGCATTTTTAGGTATCTGTACAGTATTAACTGATACTGGTTTAATGCCGCCCAAAGCTACGAAGTTGATCAATGCTACTTTGACCCGCCGCTTCAATAAACTCATCAGCCAGTTCAGTCTGTTGATCTGGAGACTGATCAAATTGCCTTTTAACCAGCATCTCACAGTTATCATTTTGAACCGCTTGTTAAAAGAGTAACTGACCAGATGTTTTAGCAGATTGTTTTGTTACCCGAGCAACTGACGCATTTGACGACCCTATCCGGCTATTGTTATTTGTACTTGTGATTGACATAGTTCCATCCTTGCACTTAGAGCTCATCCCGCAGACACGAGTTCTAATGAAATGATAACTGATAATAAAGCAAAACTGATATCCGTTACATATAGGATATCCCTATCTAGGGTTTACCCGTATCGACAATACACACCTCAGAAAAGCTACCAAGCATAATGACTTCTGGGCAGATTTCTTCTACTAAAAATGTAACGAAAGATATTGGGACAGTCACCATATTTTAGTTAGACTATCCCAAACTGTGACTGTCCTCGTATTTACTTTCAGGTCTATTTTGTACCCAGCATGTCCATGTATTCCACATTAAAACCCGGATAATTTATTTTGCTCGACACTTGGGCTTATAAAAACCATGAGCCTCAAATCAATGACATTGTGGTATTTCATCATAAATCCAAAAATCAGGATCTTGTCAAGCGTATCGTAGACTGGCCTGATGGCGTTACACAAAAAGACGAGCAATGGTTTCTCATGGGGGGCAATCGAAAATACAGCCGTGACAGTCGCAGCTTTGGGGGCATTGAACAACACCAGATTGTAGGCCAAGTAAAGCTTATGCTGCTGGGCATTGGCAACAATGATCGTTTGTCAGATAATCGCTACCTACAACCTGTGCATTAAGGGGAGTATCAAATGTCTGAAGAGTTTTCTATGTCGGTGTCGTTTGCAACGGAAGATGCAGAACAGATGGAGGCCGTTGAGATCCTTTTGGAGCACTTAGACCTCCATGAAGAGGTTGATGCGCGAGAACTCCTGGAGCAGTACCACCTCAGCGCAGCCCAACGGCTCATTGAGGATTTAACCTCACCGCATTCGAACTATGACAATCAGAGCGAACTGATCAAGATGTATATCAACACCTATCAGGATAGTGTCGGGATTGATGAACGTGACTTCGATACTTCGAGTCTTCAAGGAAAAATAGAGGTCGAAGGCCAGGACCACGAAGCAGATGATTTTTGTGCCGCCCTGGTATTAGTTCTGGTCGGAATGGGTGTCAAACAGCTGAATGCCCGCGCAGGTTCTTCTTTCTGGTTCGCTCGCTGGAAGAGCGATGAGAAAAACCATGTCACGTTGGAGTTTGAAGAAGGAGAATAGATATCATTCTCTTGAACGAAACGATTGTTTGGTCGCCTATTGAATGATTCAACTACAACTCAGAATACCTCGATCTTTGACTTTCCAATAGTGAGTATCTATATCTGAAATGTCGCTATTTCAGCCATTATCGAGGATAAATACTTAGTGGTGGTGGTCAGATTACTGATAGCCGCATCGGATCAATAGATTCAAATAACTAAGCACGCCAGTCCCATGGCCTATCAACCTGAACATCTCCAGCCTTAATTTGGCACCACATATCCATTATCTCCTTAATAAAAACACGTTCATCTAAAATTTTTCGCATCTTACGCACAAAAGT
>JARRQF010000429.1:0-5897 GCA_037382065.1 Candidatus Thiodiazotropha sp.
TGCAGCAAGCGAACCGGTTATTGCGTCGCTGACCGTTACGACCCTTTTACTCAAACGAAGAGCTTGTACAACTATCAGTCGTGATATTCTTGATCGTTCAATCGAGCTAACATCTGAGCCTCGCAATGTTGTGATTACCGGCTTACCAATGCACAACCCAGCCAGTCCGGCAATAACCCCTGTAATCGACCAGTTCGCATGGATAATATCCGCCTCCCTACCGCTTCTTATCACACTAAGAAACAAAGACAATATAAACACAGGCAATATCGCAACCAACCATGGTCGAACTTTTAAAGCAACTAACACACCACCTGGTTCATGGGCTAATATTTGCCATTTATACGGAGCATACCTAAAACAAAAGACTTGGTATCCAGCATAATCCGGGCATGGACTCAAAGAGCTTGGCGTCAATATCCGTAGGTCAACGCGATCACAAATGCTATCCGCCAATCGCTTTACAAAAATACCACTTGCTCTATTAGGCCCCACAGGAAAGGATGTAGTAACCATAAGCACTTTTATCTTGTTTTTAAAATGAGGTGCTGACATCAATTATATGCTCACTTTGTCAATGTTTTTCGCAATTCAAACACGTCGCTCCCTGCATTTTAGAAATACCAGCACACACGCAAATTCTACGTCGAGTAACCAACCTAAAACATAACTGCCACCTATTTCTGTGTGGTGTGATTATGAAACCGTTTAGTCCTTCGCGCATCCTCGTCTATCCCTTTGTAATGCAACGATGAAATCTGCTCTGAAATGAGTCCTATTAACAAGGTCAACAATGAGGATAGAAATACCAGTGCACTCATATTCGTGAAACGTTGGAACACAAAGTAGGTATAACCATAGTAACCCAGGCCCAACAAAAACAGACCTAAGGCAATGGGCAAAAATAGCCGCATGGGTGAAAATAGCGCCCCAACCTTTAAGATGATGACAAAAAACCGAATCCCATCTTTGAGCAGCTTAATGTGGCTTTTCCCCTGACGCGGCGCTGCCTCCATGGGTAGATACCCAACCGGTAACCCAGAGCGGAAAAAGGCCATGGTACTCGTCGTGGGATAGGAAAAGCCGTTAGGCATCAGATACAGGAATTTGACAAAATGACGTGCTCGTACCGCGCGAAAACCGGAGGTAAGATCCTGAATGGTGAACCCGGTCATATATGATGCCATCCGATTATAGATAGCGTTGGCCAGGCGCCGAAACATACTGGCTTGACTGGCAGGTCGCCGTGCGCCGACCACCATATCATAACCTTGTTCCATTTTTCTCAGAAAAGAGGGGATAACATCCGGATCATGTTGCCCATCCGCATCCAGAAACACCAAAATATCACCACTGGCATGCCTGGCGCCAGTCTTGATCGCAGCACCATTTCCCATACCATAAGGATGCGAAATGACTCTTACCTGCTGCGATTGACAGACCTCAACAGAGGCGTCCGTCGAACCATCGTCTACAACAATTATTTCTGCTTGAGGAAGAATATTTCGAATTTTTTGCAGTAACGGCCCTAGGCTCTCCGCTTCATTTCGACAGGGCAGAATGACGCTAACACTCCATTCCCGTGATGAATTCATAAGCTAAATTTACCCCTGTCACCAACTGGTAAAGATTACCGGCACTTCGTTTGCCTCATGCGGGTGAACATAGCATGCTACCTGGAGTATGCGATACCTCATTCCCCCCCGGCAATATGATCAATGTCACACAGTCTGGCATCCCTCATATTGATTCCACATGACTGGAAGACTATATTGGTTTATCATCAAGGGGTTGCCAATGGTAGCTTAGAAACAAGTTTGGAAAAAACCTACCAAATAAGTAAGCTTTAGGGGCTTGCTCAAATTCATGTTAAATCAGGCATGTTCCTCTTGAATTAAACCTTGAGGAGAGACTGCCGCTATACATACAGCATCATTGAACAAGAGTATAGACAGTTAAAGGATGGCTACCACTAAACCTCAAATCAACCTCAGTGGACTTGGGCGCTGCCTGATTCAGGATGGTATGATTGGTGAAAAACAAGCCCAGGATGCTTTCGAAGAATCCCTAAAGAAAAAGATTCCATTTGCATCCTATCTTGTTGAAAATAAAATAATAAATAGCGCTGACATCGCGATTTCTGCCTCACGCGGGTTCGGCGTGCCGATATTCGATCTCAATTCGCTCGACCCCGATGCCATACCCACCGACATCGTTGCCGAAAAGCTGATACGCACACACCATGCCCTACCGATCTTTCGAAGAGGAAACCGGCTTTTCCTTGCCGTTTCAGATCCGACGAACCATCAAGGCCTGGATGAGATACGCTTCAACACCGGACTCGCTTCCGAAGCGATCTTAGTCGAAGAGGACAAGCTCAAAAGCACCATCGACAAGGTCATGGAAGCCCAAGAATCCAGTATGGATGATCTGCTTGATGCTGATCTTGACAACCTGGACATATCCACCGGAGACGAGGCAAACGAGAATGATGAATCCAAACTCGACGTTGATGAAGCCCCGGTGGTTCGTTACATCAACAAAATTCTTTTGGACGCGATAAAACAGGGCGTCTCTGATATCCATTTCGAACCCTACGAGTACACCTACAGAATTCGTTACCGCCAGGATGGCATGCTTCGCGAGGTACTCTCGAGTCGGCTCAAAGTTATGTCTCGAATGAATATCGCTGAAAAGCGAGTGCCTCAGGATGGTCGTATAAAAATGCAACTATCCAAGACTCGTGCCATCGACTTCCGTGTCAACACCTGCCCAACCCTCTACGGTGAAAAAATAGTCTTGCGTATTCTCGATCCGACCAGTGCTCAACTTGGTATTGAAGCGCTCGGGTTTGAGGAGCATCAGATGAAGGTCTTCCTGGCAGCGATAAGCAAGCCTTATGGCATGATTCTTGTAACTGGTCCGACAGGTAGCGGCAAAACAGTCAGCCTCTATACCGCCCTGAATCTCCTCAATAAGCCGGAAGTCAATATTTCCACCGCTGAGGACCCAGTGGAAATTCAGGTGCCCGGCATCAACCAAGTGAATACCAATGTCAAGACAGGCCTGACGTTCGCCGAAGCCTTGCGCGCCTTCCTGCGCCAAGACCCGGATATCGTAATGGTTGGCGAGATCCGCGACTTGGAAACCGCTGAAATCGCGGTCAAAGCCGCTCAGACAGGCCATTTGGTACTGTCTACCCTCCATACTAATGACGCCCCTCAAACCCTTACCCGACTTGCCAACATGGGCATCCCGCCCTTTAATATCGCATCATCTGTGCTGTTGATCATGGCGCAACGGCTCGCCAGACGTCTTTGCGAGCATTGCAAGATTCCCGATGATCTTCCCAAAGAGGCTCTTCTCGAAGAGGGTTTCACCGAAGACGATCTCAAGACCGATTTCACCATATACAAACCGGTTGGCTGCGATATGTGTACAGGTGGTTACAAGGGTCGGGTGGGGATTTTTCAGGTTATGCCGGTTTCCGAAGCTATGGGAAAGATTATCATGGAGGGTGGCACTTCCCTTCAATTAGAGAAACAGGCAAATATAGAAAACGTGAACAACCTGAGACGATCTGGTTTAAGAAAAGTCATGCAGGGGATCACCAGCCTCCAGGAACTCAACCGGGTAACCAAGGATTAAATTATGGCGCCTCCACGAAAAAAAGCACATATAAAATCCTATGTTTTCACATGGGAAGGCACAGATAAGAAGGGTGCGCGCCTTTCTGGTGAAAGCCGCGGAACGGATACCAACATGGTCAAGGCGGATCTTCGACGACAGGGTGTTACACCACTCAAAGTCAGGAGAAAACCGACCTCCATATTCAGCACAAAGAAAAAAATCACAAGTGCTGACGTAACCGTATTCAGCCGCCAGTTAGCCACCATGATGTCTGCGGGCGTTCCAATGGTTCAGGCATTTGATATCGTTGGCAAAGGTCATGATAACCCTTCTATGCAAGAGTTGATTCTTACGATCAAGGCGGATGTAGAGGGAGGAACTTCCTTAGCTGATTCGTTAAAAAAGCACCCCATTCATTTCGATGATCTGTTTGTCAACTTGGTTCGGGCTGGCGAACACGCGGGTGTGTTAGAAAACCTCCTTGACAAAATCGCGACATATAAGGAAAAAACTGAATCAATAAAAGGAAAAATTAAAAAAGCCATGTTCTACCCGGCTGCCATCGTCATTGCAGCTATAGTAGTTACGACGATTCTACTGATATATGTCATACCTCAGTTTGAAGATCTCTTTAGCAGTTATGGCGCAGATCTACCCGCATTCACCCAATTAGTAGTCAACATCTCACATTTTGTGCGGGATTATTGGTATATGCTGCTTGGTGGTATGATTGGGCTTAGTGCCTTTATTGCGTATGTTTGGAAGAGATCCAGGCGTCTTAGACATGCCGTCGACCGTACATTACTTAAAATCCCAATAATTGGGATGATATTAAATAAATCTGCTATTGCAAGATTCTCTCGTACTCTTTCAACAATGTCAGCTGCTGGCGTTCCCCTCGTGGAAGCGCTTGACTCAGTAGCAGGAGCAACTGGCAATATTGTTTATAGTGATGCCGTCCTACGTATGAGAGAAGATGTAGCTACCGGGCAATCACTACAATTAGCCATGAGGCAACGCAATCTTTTTCCGAACATGGTCGTGCAAATGGTTGCAATAGGGGAGGAATCCGGTGCTATTGATGACATGCTCAATAAGGTAGCGGACTTTTATGAAGAGCAAGTTGATAATGCTGTAGATGCCATGAGCAGTTTAATGGAACCAATCATTATGGTTGTTTTGGGAACATTGGTTGGCGGTCTAGTGGTTGCCATGTACCTGCCTATCTTCAAAATGGGCTCGGTTGTCTGACAGCGATCGCCTCATGTACTGCCCTCGGGACATTCCAAGGTGTCGCTCATAGATATCCTCCAGCAACAATCGTGGATCTTTTTCAGCTTCAGCACACTGTTGGGCTTGTCTGTCGGCAGCTTTCTGAATGTTGTCATACATCGCCTGCCGAAAATGATGGAATCTCAGTGGCATAGGGATTGCGATGAACTCAAGGGGATAGCAACTGAGCAAGCTGAAACAAAGACTTTCAACCTAAGCTATCCTTCATCCCATTGCCCACATTGCGGCCACAAAATTCGTCCTTGGGAAAATATCCCGGTCGTGATCTGGTTATGGTTGCGTGGTCGATGTTCATCGTGCCAAAAACTCATCAGCATCCGTTACCCCCTGATAGAAATCAGCACAGGTTTACTTTCGTTTTTGGTTGCCTACCATTTTGGGTTCGGCTGGCCCGCTTTGGCAGCGATGGTTCTGACCTGGGCTTTAATCGCTTTAAGCATGATCGATTTCGACGTACAGCTGCTGCCGGACAATATCACCTTGCCGTTTCTCTGGCTGGGACTACTGATCAACCTGGACGGCTTGTTCACTGATACACACTCGGCCATCATTGGCGCGGCAGCCGGCTATCTCTCACTCTGGAGCGTCTATCAGCTGTTCAAAAGACTGACCGGAAAAGAGGGCATGGGTTACGGGGATTTCAAGCTGCTGGCCCTGCTTGGGGCCTGGTTCGGCTGGCAGTACCTGCCTCAGATCATCCTGCTCTCCGCCCTGGTGGGCGCGGTGGTCGGCATCCTGCTCATCGTGGTGCGCGGTCGTGACCGCAACATCCCGATTCCCTTTGGGCCCTATCTCGCCGCCGCCGGCTGGATCAGTATGATGTGGGGTGACCGGATCAACTACGCCTATCTCCATTGGTCCGGCCTGGCCTGATGCGGGTGATTGCCCTCACAGGGGGGATCGGCAGCGGCAAGAGCACTGTTTCAAACCATTTCGAAACCCTGGGTGTGCCGGTTATCGATGCGGATGTTCTG
>JARRQF010000430.1:0-4968 GCA_037382065.1 Candidatus Thiodiazotropha sp.
CAACTGTTAAATAAAAAGTACTATGTACCCTATGAGTTAAAACACCCTGGTGCCGTATTACGTCAATCAGATCAGTACGGCATCGATTTTCGAAATATTTTCAACCAAACGCCCTGGATGATTGCCAGCCGCCTTGGCAATGAAGCATTAATCAAAGAACTAAGAGAACAGGGAGCAAATACTGAGTTAATCAATAATGCCGGATTCAATGCCTTTCAGATCGCCTTGGAGCAAGCGCTGGATGACCCAAAATACAGCCGCACCAAGTTAGGCGCCGTTTATCGTCAATTGGAGCCTGACTGCCTCGACATCCAGGTAGATGAGCGTCTAATCAAGCTCGATAAACGTTCAATGGAGTTCCTGATGCTCAACCTGATGATGGCGATGTTCTACGCCCGGCTCGGGATTAAAATTATTCACACATGGGGAGGAGCATTTCAGAGCAAAGATTTTGCAGAAGCCGTAGCCTACTTCCCAAAACATATACTGCCTGAACGGCGAAAAAAGCCCGCCTATATCTCCAGCATCCTATCGAAGAATGAGGTCAACCGAGACGATAAATACAATCGTAAGCTCTTTCTTCGGGTGAAACATGGCCATTACATTATCAATCCGGGATTGAGTCTACGCGTAGAGGGTGAGTGGCTGAATATTTATGAACTCCTATCCTTCGACATGATCGCTTATGAGCATGAGGATAAGAGATTTTACTGGAGTAGTAGCGACGTCAATGAATCTTATCAGCGACGAATCGAACATTTTTTTAACAATATCAAGATCTATACTGAACAGGGATATTGGAATGAACTCTTTTGATTTAGGCCTACTCCCTTCAGGACATCTTCACAGCTTCCCATCAGCGGCGGATGAACCAACTGGTAACACGACACTCATTGCCTCAATTGGCAAGGCTTTCACGCGTAGTGCGATTGAAGGTCTATTACCCCTGGCGGCCAGAAAATAAAGTGATGACATCTCTCAATCGTTGAAATATTTGCGCTATTTTGCCTGCCAATATATGAGTGATCGCTGCCTGCTGGCACAGGCAGACCCACTACAACCAGATCCGATTGAACCGCTTACTGCAGCTGAAACTACGCCACTGCTCATGAGCGCCCCACCCATGCGTGGGGCTGAGTATCTCTCTGCCCCGGTACTCCAGGAGATCCGCTCCTTACTCGATCATTGGGTCTGTGAACAGATACGAAGTCACGGTGGACTCGATGCGTTGCTTGCCAAAAAAGCACCGCAGTGGCATCAGGTGGGTCGTGTCTGCTTTCATCTTGCAGAGAATAAAAACGATCCAGACTTTCCCTTTGCCTTCATGGCAACCTATGTCCCCGAACTCTCAGCGCAGGGCCGCATTCGACACCAACCTCTCAATCGCGCCTTACAAGAGTATGCCGGGGCGAAAAACAGAAAGGCATTAATTCGTCTACTTTCACCCATTCAACTCGCCGCTGAATCAAGTCCAGCGATTAAAGAACTGGTTGACAGCGGCGACATCTATCACCCATTGGCTTGGTCACCTGGGGAGGCCTATAACTTTCTTAAAGAGACCCCCCATTACGAGCGGTGTGGGGTAATCGTCCGCTTGCCAGACTGGTGGAAAAAACGCAGTAGACCCCGCGCTAAAATTACTATTGGTGAGAAAAAGAAGAAAAACTTCAATACCGATTCACTGCTCGATTTCAAACTCCAGATTGCACTGGGTGATGAAACCCTCAGCAAGACAGAGTTAAAAAAGCTGATGGATGCAGAAAACGGTCTCGCGTTTATGAAGGGACAATGGATTGAAGTTGACCAGGAAAAGCTGGATGAGGCGCTGGCCCACTGGAAAATGGTTGAAGCGGCAACTACCAATGGGGAGCTCTCCTTTGCGCAAGGGATGCGTCTGCTAGCGGGTGCACCTGCCGATCTGAAGGAGGATACCCAGGACGCAAGCCGGGAGTGGTCTTTTGTACAACCTGGCAAATGGCTGGCCTCAGAGCTGGAGGCACTGCGCTCGCCCGATCAAATGAGAGCCATCAATCCAGGCAAAGCACTCAAAGCGACCCTTCGCCCCTATCAGCAGACGGGGGTGAATTGGCTATGGCTGCTCTCACAGCTAGGTTTGGGAGCCTGTCTGGCGGATGATATGGGGCTGGGTAAAACCATGCAGATCATTTCATTGCTGCTGGCACTGAAAAAGAAGCGCAGTAACAAACCCTCTCTGCTAGTTCTTCCTACCTCCTTAATTGGCAACTGGAAAGCGGAGCTTAGCCGTTTTGCCCCTTCCCTGCGTTGCCTGTTTATTCATAGCACCCAGCTTAAGAAAAACACAATGGATGCCATGGCGGATAATCCAACAGCCTTGCGCAATATCGATCTCGTACTAACCACCTATGGCACACTAATGCGCCAAACCTGGCTACAACAACAGGAGTGGCAGTTGCTTGTGCTGGATGAAGCACAAGCGATCAAGAACCCAACCGCCAGGCAAAGCAAAGCCGTGAAATCGCTCCGCGCCAGATCCCGTATTGCCCTGACTGGCACGCCAGTGGAGAACCGGCTGACGGATCTCTGGTCCTTGTTTGATTTTCTAAATCCCGGCCTGCTGGGATCAACCCAGCGGTTCAAGGGATTTGTGAAAGCACTCTCAGAGCGAAAGAGCGACCAATATGCACCACTACGCAATTTAGTAAGTCCCTATATCCTGCGCCGTCTCAAGACAGACCGATCAATCATCAGCGACCTGCCAGAGAAGACGGAAGTACCTGCCTACTGCGGTCTGAGTAAAGCTCAGGCGATTCACTATCAGCAAGCTGTCACACAGATGGCGAAGGCTATTAAAGACCTTGATGGTATACAACGTCGAGGCTTGGTGCTCTCCTACCTGATACGCTTTAAACAGATCTGCAACCACCCGTCACAACTGCTGGGTGATGGCCAGTATGATCCAAAAAAGAGCGGCAAATTTCTGCGCCTTGCTGAACTCTGTGAAGAGATCGCCTCACGCCAGGAGAAAATGCTGCTGTTTACCCAATTTCGTGAAATGACCGCCCCACTGGCAGACTTTCTGACACAACAGTTTGGCCAGCCTGGTCTGGTACTGCATGGTGGTACTGCCGTTAAACAACGGCAAAAACTGGTTGAACGCTTTCAGGATGAAGAGGGACCACCCTTCTTTGTTCTATCACTCAAAGCAGGTGGGACTGGCCTCAACTTAACACAGGCATCCCATGTCATCCATTTTGATCGTTGGTGGAATCCGGCTGTGGAAAACCAGGCAACAGACCGTGCCTTTCGCATTGGTCAGAAAAAACTGCTAGAAGGCAGCGCTGACACACTGCTAACAGAGATGGATAACGAGGCACTGCTTAATCTGGTATCACTGGATATTGAGAAGACAAAAGTCTGATAGGTGAAATAGCATGAGTTATGGCAGATGGAAACCCTAT
This sequence comes from Candidatus Thiodiazotropha sp., assembly GCA_037382065.1. GTDB lineage: Bacteria > Pseudomonadota > Gammaproteobacteria > Chromatiales > Chromatiaceae > Thiodiazotropha. The sequence continues at coordinate 3,441 of JARRQF010000430.1, forward strand.
GTATCGGTTGCAAAACGACGCGCCAAAGCCGCCAAAGAGATGGAAAAGCACATCAAAAAAGGGATAAAGATTGAACCCATTGAGATTCAAGGTCGGAAGATTACTAGCACATTCTGGGGTGAGGCTTGGTGCCATCATCTGGAGAAGTTCAGCGATTACGCAAACCGTCTACCACGGGGCCGAACCTATGTGCGCAACGGTTCAGTCTGCCATCTTGCCATCTCAAAAGGCAAAATCGAAGCTATTGTCAGCGGCTCAGATCTCTACCAAATAGAGATCAACATCACCCCACTCTCAGCGAATAGATGGAAAAACGTACGCAAACAGTGCGCCGGTCAGATCGGCTCTATGCTGGAACTCTTACAGGGGCACTTCTCTGATCATGTCATGGAGATAGTGACCGATCAGAATAAGGGGCTATTCCCCAAACCCAGTGAGATAAAACTCGCTTGCAACTGCCCGGATTGGGCAACGATGTGTAAACATATCGCCGCAGTTCTATATGGCGTTGGCGCCAAACTGGACCAACAGCCGGAACTGCTTTTCCTGCTACGCGGCGTTGATCATGAAGAACTGATTTCAGCAGAGTTGGAGATACAGACAACAACCTCAGCAAAAGGAAAAAGTCGACACCTGTCGGGGGCCGATCTTTCCGATGTGTTTGGTATAGAGATGGAAGACCCTGTAAAACCAAAACGCAAGAAAAGAGAGGCTACCAAAAAAACCATTGCCAGCAAAAAGAGCGTCAAGAAAAAGATCATCAAAAAGAAAATTGCTGTAAAGAAAAAGAAGAGAGCATTTAACCCAACAGCAATAGCAGTCACAAGACTACGCAAGCGATTCAAGATGAACGCTTCCCAGTTTGCAACATTGGTTGGGGTAAGCCCACCCACGATATCCAACTGGGAAAACGGCAGTGGCAAGCTTAACCTTCGAGAGCGAACATTGAAAACGCTTACCCAGGTAGCAGAACTCACCCCAGAGCAGGCCCTACGAAAATTAAAGCGGAACCGTTAGGACCAAGGAAAAATCACACTACCAGAAGTGATGTAAGCTGCGCTTACACTATTTTATACTCCCCCTGGCCCTCTCCCGAAAGGGGAGAGGGGATGCGGGGATCGAACCCTGGCGTGAACAAGCCATTGGGTGCCACACAGTAAGCTGATGTTTACGATGCGCTCGAAAAGCAGACTCCCTCTCCTCATAAAGTACGGTGCGTTGGTACGATGAGTTGTTTTTCGCCGAACTGGTTCGTCTCCCTTTCACCGAACAGGAGCACCGGGGAGAACTGGATGGTCCGGAGATTCGGCAGGCCCTTGATGGCCAGGGCAGCGTCTTATCGCGCGCATCGCCCCGATCTAATCCATTAATTGAATCGGCATATCATTACCTTACGTCAGATATCAGCGGTCAACTGATTTTTTAGGTTCAACATCGATGTGTCGGTCTGCCCAAAGTGTGGCGGTGAGGCCAAGGCGATTGCCTGTATTGAGGACCAGACGGTTATTGACAAGATTCCATCCTTAGG
>JARRQF010000431.1:0-3293 GCA_037382065.1 Candidatus Thiodiazotropha sp.
GAAATTAATGTCAAGCGAGTGGTTGATCAGAAATTAAAAATGGGAATTGCGGATGGAAAGATGTTTGTTGATGGCCAACTTATTTACACGGCTACTGATTTGAAGACAGTTATGACATTGTTGAAGTGAGGCTGTAATCTAACAGGAAGCAGATGAAGGCGTTGGTCCAGGTTCTTCGGGGGTACATAACAAACAGCCGGTTCTTGTATCCCAGGGTGAAGGGACTGATTGTTTGTTCCATCGTAGAGTTGTCGATGGATAGATCGGGGTATGGTGAAAGACGCTGAAATTGTGCCAATTGCTCAGCACATAGCCGATGGCTATTTTCAGAATCACTGGATTGTTCCGCCACAGGCCCAACGATGAGTACATCCTAACGGCCTTTCATTCTCTCCTGCAGCTCGGGTTAGCGTAGCGTAACCCGACGAGCAGCGGGAGTAGGCCCATGTCATGTCGGGTTACGCTGCGCTAACCCTACCTACGGTTCTTTAAATGAAACCCAAAACCGAATGGCACTGACTTAAGAAGATAAGCCGCAAATGGACGCTACATGTCTCTCTTTTAGACTCTTCCGGTGGGAGGAGGGATGCTGATAATCGAGATTGAAGTCCCGCAAAACCATTGGCAGCATAAAATAACTTCAGAACAATCGGTTACATTAATCATGAAGGAAGTTAGCGGGATAGCAGTGTTTCATACCCATAAATTTATACAGTTTTCCGATAAGTTTGTTGTTGAACGAAGCCGCTTCGCGGCAGAGTCAGAGCACTCCCAAATATTAGATTAAGTCGATAATTCCTCGTACACCCAATACCGGGTGAGCTACAACGAGGAATTATCGATGAGAAAAGCACAGCAAGCCAAATTCGATTTACTGTACCAAAAGCATGTTAACGCACTTAAAAGACAGGGTAAATCCAAAGCCACCATTGATGCCTACTCCAGGGCCGTTCGTCGAATTGCCACCTACTTTGATCGCTGCCCGGATCGTTTGTCAGCTGAAGATTTAAAGGTCTATTTCGACGATCTTCTGAAGTCACATTCATGGAGCACGATCAAACTTGATCGCAATGGACTCCAGTTCTTCTACAAGCATGTACTTGAAAAACAATGGGAATGGGTCGATATCATCAAGCCGCCGGTGACACGAAAGCTCCCGGACATTCTCACCCAAGATGAAATAGAACGGATCATTAACAAGGCCCGTGAGGCACGATACCAAACCTATATTATTACCTTATACAGTATGGGACTGCGTTTGGGCGAAGCACTCAATCTCTGTGTTGGTGATATCGATGCCCAGAAAAATCGTATCCATATTCGTGGTGGTAAGGGCCGTAAAGACCGCTATGTCTTATTGCCTTCAGTAACTCTCCAAGCGCTACGCCGCTATTGGGCCACACATCGTAATCCTGAGCTGATCTTCCCTGCAGGGAAGCGTTCTGTGGATCGTCATCGGGCAAAAGTCGTGGTGGATCGAGGTGGCTTGCAGAAGTCATTCAAGGCGATTGTGGCCAGTTGTCAGATCCATAAGCAAGTCACGATTCACAGTCTGCGACACTGCTACGGTACCCATCTTCTGGAAGCAGGGTTAAATCTGAGGGCCATTCAAAAAGAGATGGGGCATGGTTGCCCTAAAACCACGGCACTCTATACCCAGCTGACCGAGCCGGTTCAACAAAACACCTTGGAGATCATCAATAAACTGGTGGATCGCCTGATTATTCGTTGGGAGGTATAACCATGGAACTGCGTACTATCATCCAACGTTACCAGCGGCCATTTCTGAATCAATATGCTGCGCGTCTACAACCCAAGCACAGGCATGCCATTCATGCCGCATTAGCTTGTCGCACGGAACACCATGGTGAGATGTTATTGCACTGTCAGGCATGTGAGTCATCGTTGTCACTATTTCATTCATGCGGCCATCGCAGTTGTCCACGATGCCAAAATTAATACGAGGACACTCACCATTTAAACGTTGTCGCGAAAGCGCTGTCATTTGAAATAACCATCTGATTTTGAATGGCTTTAGACCATCCCAAACGGTGACTGTCCCGGTACTACCGGTACTAGGCCTTGCGCGTTCTTTCTTTAAATAGCTTGTTGAACCTTTCCATGCTAACACCCAGTGCCTCGCAAATTTCCGTGATTTCAACATAATCAAGATTTCGCTCACCCGTCTCGTATTTCGAAACATAGCTTTGTGGCTTGCCCAGGGCATCACTCAGTTCAACCTGGGTTAAGCCGGCTTCGTTTTTTCGAAGGTCTTTGAGGAGCTCCCTTAACTTTTCTCTGCCTTCATCCCAGGGTTTATTGGCCATATGAATATTTCTACTAGTTGAGAAATATCCCAAATTAGTATATTTTAAAAAATATCCCATTTCAGGATATTTATAACTGAGGCCATTTTCGGAAGAAGGGGCAATGCCAAAAGATTCATCTGAGTTGTCTGAAACATCGCTCAGTATGGACTTATGCATATTTATGATGAATTAACAGAAATCCACGACTATCGCTCCTTTCTGTGTGACGCCTTCGCCAGTCTTGTCACCGAGGACAACTGCCTAGATAAAAACACAGCCATGGGCGCAAGCCGTTTCTGTTACTTGATAAAGCAGCAAATGCGAGAGTTGAAGGGTGATTTGAAAAAAACTCAGGAAAAGGAGAATGCTCAAAAGCAGGTGGCTCGACGGAGGGGTAAGCGGAATAAAACGAGCTCGGCTCAGGAACAAACAATGACTGTCCCGGTACTTGGTGGTCCAATCTCGTAATATTGTAAGACTTTTCCGTCGGCTGTTTTGAAGCGTTAGGTTTCGTTGTCGAACTCGAACAATTCCTTTACCGGTAATTGTAGAGCAGCAGCAATCTTTTCAAGATTGTCGAATTTTGGGCCATAGACACCGCGTTCAATATTGCTGATGGATTCAACAGTCAATTCAACCGCATTTGCAAGCTCCTCTTGAGTGATACCGTAATCAGCTCTTAGCTTTTGCAAACGCTTCCCGAAACGTATTTTAAGATGGTTCATGTGATCTCGCCAAAAATCACATCATATTGAAGTTGTACTTCGGTATTAACGAAGTTAAACTTCGGGTTGGATATCAAATGTAGCCTGGACATGACAAAGAAAACACGAATCTTAAGGTTGCACGGTCATTTTCTGATAGTAAAGGTCGCCAAATTATCCAGTGGCCTTTTCACGGTTTGATGATGAATAGGGAGTAGGTAAAACGGATGTCTAATATTCTGGCTGTGGATGACCAAAGTATAATCAGGGTGCTTATGCG
>JARRQF010000432.1:0-3289 GCA_037382065.1 Candidatus Thiodiazotropha sp.
CAAACATGTCTCAGTTCGGCAAGTTTCAGACCTAGCTACTCACAAGGAGGACAACACCCTACTTACTTTAAGCAGACATGCTTACTAATGATCGTAGGCTACTGATTAATCCCTAAGCGGACTACCTCAGTCTGGGCGAAGTGATGCAGATTAGCCTTTTCAGGTCGCTTCGCAGTTTTGAATCAAAATCTGGTGTTCTCCATCGTTTGATGTGGATGAAAATTATGTGTGGAGAGGTATTTTTTTATAGCGGCAGTCACATCGTCACCTGTAAGTGATGGAGTATGGAATATTTTGACATACAGCCACACTGGCCGATAGAACTGGCGACAATCGCATGCCATCTGGGTTAGGCATGCGGTTGTTTTGTATACACGCTGAAGTTGGCTGATTTCATGGTGGGCTAGGGAAATTATCAAGACTATCAATACATCCGGCACCAAACCATTTTTCACCTGGATCACCATCTAGCGTTCCAATTCGTCCATCAACATATGAGTTATGTTCACAATAGAAACCATAATTAATGTTATTTACAGTAGTCATGTTTGGCTTATTTAAAATGCTTAGGCCCTCATCAAATCCAAGGTTCACACCTGAATTACCATCCACAAGAACACCGCTCAGACCATTACTGTTGATAAGGTTACTCGAGACATGAGCATAAGAAACCCTGTCGATTCTAACCCCCTGCTGTTCATTGCTAGTGATACTGTTACCGGCAATAATTGCACCAGATGACCCAAAAACATGTATCCCATCAACACCATTGTTTTGAATGATATTTGGGCTTGGTATTGTTTCGTTTAGAGAGTGCAAGCCGATATAGGCTGAAGCACTCCCGTAAATACCGACCCCCACCCATTGATTATCTTTTATAGTATTGTTAGTGATCGTAGCTATGCTATTACTTTCAACCAGGATCCCTGCACCAGACGCATTGTGGATTATGTTGCCGTCAATAATCGATGATCCAATATGAGACACATGAATTCCGTTTTGTCCTCCTGAGATGACGAACCCTTTAACTTGAATAAATTTTCCACCTCTAATATGCAGAACCGAGAAATCGCTATTAGACCAAGAAATTGTTGCCATTCCCTGACCGTCGATTGTCAACTGGTTCTTGTCTTCTGTTATAAGAAGATGTTCCTCGCAGTTACCATAAACATAAATGGTATCACGAGTATTTGAATGATCTATTGCATCTTGAATTTTCTCACCAGAATTGCAGTTTACGAAGCGCTCAGAGGGTACAAACTCTCGACCATTTAATATGATACCGCGTTCTGATGGAAAGCATTCATTATGATTATCAACTATGCGAAGCTGCCCAGACTCCACTTTGTAGCAGCCAAACACAACATCGGCCGCTCCTTGACAAGGCGAGGTAACTACTGCCAGCAGGATGAACGCTATTGACACTGTTGTATGTACGATAAAATTTACTTGAAGATTATGAACTTTGGAAGACATCATCATGACAGAACCCCTTAGAATTTACTCTATCAAGCGCTTGTTACCAATCCGTAGGTTTCATAAGTGGAATCGCTTCTATTGCGCTTTCAAAAATCAAGGAACATTACCATAATATTTAAAACCATTGATAAAGCTTAATATTACTCAGCATATTTTGTTCCAAAGTCATTATGATTCTATATTTCATGAGGTTAAGATTGTAGCTAGTTTCTATTGACAATTTTGACATCTGTTTTTGTAAATAAACCTGACGACTCATCTAAATAGCAATATGAATGGATGTTTTTGTATATAAAAATTGTTCTTTTTTACTCCACAGAATTAATAATGTTCTTATCATAGGAAATTAATTCATTCTCTTTGCGGCGAATTATCAAAATTAATATAAAATCAGGTGTAATATTTTTCGACACGGCGACGATGCGCACAGACTTGGAGACGCTACATGCGATTAGCTACTGGAGTTTTAGGGACACGATAACGGAGACATCAGGCTAGTAAAGGGAGCGACTACAATTAGCGGAAACAGTTCATCTACCAGAAAGATATTGTCCGCTCCTGACCTACCCCTGGGATACCTAAAGGTGAATGTAAATGTCCGGTCTAAACAGTTTGGTCTTAGGCTGTATGTCTACTAGCTAGCATGTCCGCAATGGTCGCGAAAGCGACCATGGCAGATCTCAGGTGGACTGGTCGGACGATGTATGGTCACAAATCGGCCAATAGCAGAAGCTGGACAATCCTTAAGTTTCCCTGTGAAACAGGCCAGAAGCGGACACAAGGTACCAGCCATTATTCGCACCCTGATCTGGTGTGAATAGAAAATGCTTTCCCCACTCATCCAATCACAACTATCGCATTTCTGCTGAGTCGTAAAGGTATAATGCCGCTACTGTCAGAATGACAGATTGTTATGAATAGTGAAGAATGTATGACTAGGATCAATATATGTAGGAAATAGCCTACAGACAGTGGGAGAGAGGCCTGAGGTCTTAGGATAGCAAGATTAATTATTGTGAGAAATCACAAGCCTGCATCCAGGCATGGCATGGACCTTAGCAACATCATCCAGTATCTGTGCCTGCTTGATATTCCAATATCAGTGCCGGCTAAATAACACCCTGTGTACTGTATCAATGGTGAGTTGCTGAAATGAAGAAGCTAAATCAAAAGGATGTGTTGAGCTATAGAGCTGGCAGGAAAAATACTGATACCGTAAAGCGTCATTATATTGAATGGAGAAATAATCAGAATCCACCATTGCCGCTGAGATGCGATATTCCTGATTGTTATTTTTATAAAAATGAGATGGTCTGGAACAGGCAAAAACTCGAGCTTATCCTAGATCATATTAACGGCGTAAATGGGGATAACAATCCAACCAATTTGCGTTTTTTATGTCCAAATTGCAATGCTCAACAGCCAACTACGGGGGGCGGAAATCGTGGGAGAGTCAAACAAGAATCTGACGGATTTACTGTAAACAGGGATGACGGACACAAAGATGTATCAGTTTTCCTTTGTGACGATATCAGAATAGGAGCGTGTTTTGATGCTGAAGATATCAAACCAGATGGTAGCAAGGAAGGAAGAGGACACCCATCATTCTATTGACACGTCGGAGTCTATTAACGTTGAGAGGTCTGCATCAGGTCCAAGGAGGGAATCCGATGACACGCGCACGAAGGGAACTCGTTGATATTGAAACCACCCCGTATTACCACTTTATCTGCCGCTGCGTCCGACGGGCGTTTCTTTGCGGCAAAGACAGCTTCACTGGCAAGAGCTACGAACATCGAAAACCGTGGGT
>JARRQF010000433.1:0-3282 GCA_037382065.1 Candidatus Thiodiazotropha sp.
ACAAAATACTTTACGGTATCTGAGTAGCGATTTTTTGCTGCGAAAGGCGGAGTAGGTGGCAAAGCCCGTATAGTAGGAACTAAAATGGTCGACCACTGAAGCAATGGCGTCGTAGTAGGGTAAATAAAGGTACCCAGCCTTAAGTTCACCAAAAGGTGCCGTCCAATAGATTTCATATTGCGGGGCGTCGGCATCATGATCCCAGGTATCCTGAAACTCCAGATTAGCCAGATCTACAGGCGTAAATAGATGAAAACAAACCTTTTGATTATCAGATAGTTCATGCTCGAAATTAATGCCGATTTGCGAGTTGGCATCCCGCAAGCCGGTATATTTTTTCACTTGCGCTGCTACTTTGTCAGGTTCAACGTATTCAGCGTGAATATATAAGTTGGCATAGGCTGAAACTTCAAGCGCCTGTACGCTCTTAATTACAGTCGGAGCAACACACAGCGCGGCGAGGCTAGTCGCCTTCCATCGCAATGGCAGGATAATCTGATGCATCGGATTATGAGCAAAGTCTTTAGATGCCATGGTGCAACGGTGTCCGATATCTGCAATAGATACGCCAAAAGCAACCTGGGGTCGCTCTTTATTCAGCCCCGTTCAATAAGATAAACGCCCCCTCGGCTTACCTGCATCATCGGGTTCGTCCGTAGACGTGGTTGGGCTCGGCAGATCGACGCACCTTCGGCTTTCGTCTCTCGGTGACAAATCCTGTCCGGATCCGCACCAGTCACCCTTCTAGTTCAAGGCGCTGGATGCTGCTCCACCAGAGCAGATGACCTCCGACCTCTGGCCCTTTCTGCCCCAGTAAAAACTCAGTTACCTGAGCTGTTTACTTGGTTGGACAATGCTGTAAGTATAATTAGAGAATAGTCACCTCATTCCTGCATATCAAGCCAGTAAACCGAAATCCGAATTCGCCGGAAATATCCGTCTACCACGGCTTGAAGCCTTCGGTAAACCCGTGGCGGTTTAAACGGATAGGATCGAATTGGCGTCTAAAAAGCGAGTCTTGTACATTGGGGAATCGCAAGGTAGACCGGCCGCGTTGGCGTCGCATTACCCTGTGGTCTATGGTTAATAGTGATTGCACATCCGATCGTTTGAAGTATCTCCAAAGTCGTCATACCATTGACCCGGTGGTGGAAAAGTGGGACACCCAAGATTTAGTATTTTATACCATACAACGACCAACAGGTTTCACTAGATAGCTTCGATCCAGGTTCATTCAAAAGAGGGAGTTGGATCAAGAAAACCTGATGGCGGATCACTCTTCATCAGAATAAAGGCATAACCCAGCCAACCCGAGTCTGCTCAGGCGAGTAATCATCGAACAAAACAGGATTTATTGCTCTAGGCAGTTCGATAAATACGCTGTGCTTCCCCGATCCACTTGATGAAACAACGCCCCAGTGAGTTTGCCGCTTGCCAAATCTGTTCGACGTGCCCAAACATGATCGGTTTCTCCGTCTCTGCCAGGCCTTGCAAGTGTTGCAGATAACGTCCCGGTTCTAAACCTATACGCTGCAGTATGGGAGGTGCTTGTTCTGAAATGGCACCATGCTTATCATCCCGAATTGCCCTGCCTGCCCAGTCAACCAGTTCCAGATAATCCGGTAAGGCAAAGCCGATGGAGTTCTTATGCCGGTCTTGGCTTTGCTTGACCAGGGGCATGAGTATCGGTTGCGACTCTGCGGTGGCGTATTTCGATTTTCGACTAGGCTTCGTCTTTTGCCGTATACGCTGTAGAATAGAGGTAAAGTCTGATCCTTCCGGTGATTCCGCAATACCTGCCCGTACCGGATTGAGGTCGACATAGCTCATGCATGTTGGAATCGAGGCCTCATCCAGCAATGCCTAGCTTTTGAAAAGTCCCTCCCAGAAACGGCCGGTACAACGGTCTTCTTCGTTGGCTCGCAGGGCCAGGTATTCATTCAAGCTGCGCATGAACCAGGAGATATCGGTCAGCCGATCACGCCATGTCTCGATGATCTGTTCGGCCTTTTCCATCTCTGCCCTGGTGGTGGTATCGTTGCGCAAATAGCGACTTACGAGGAGCGGTAGCTTGAAGAGTTTTTCCCACTACTCAGCTACTTGTACGCTACCCCACTCCTCCGCCTTTTACCGGTCGACCCGTAGTACCAAATGATAGTGGTTGGACATGACGGCATAGGTACAGATATCAATGGCGAAGATCTCTGCAAGTTCCTGCAAAGGTGATGATTTGTCAATGAATCATGGGTGTCCTATATTTTTCATATTGTTCCGTTATGCCGCCATAGATTATGGAAAGGCTACCCTGTCGGGTAGAAGTAGCCTCTCTCATGACGAGTGTGTTATCTATGGTGAAGTCATATGGAGTCATTCTGGCGACCACAACAAACAACGCTGCCACATGGTAACGTGATGATGGCAATGAGATAGAGGAAGAGGATTGGCATTCACCGAGAAGAATTTGGGCATCACAATTGCGTATCGTTCTGAGATACCCTGATTCCTGCCGTGTTAGGCCCGGAGAGAAAGCGTATGTATAAAATGATCGTGTGTGGCATGATCATGACGATGATTATTGTGGGGTCTTCTGTGCATGCCGATTAGTTGAGCTTTTTTCTAAAGAGGGTAAACATGTTAGCACGTAAAAAGGTTCTTTGGCCGATACGGTTGAAACATGTCTTTTCCTCAGTTTTCTTGGTGCTGATGATCCTTTACTCCGCGCCAATGCGCGTTCAGGCCCAGTCACCTGAACTGCCGCCATTCGACCCTACCAGCCTTGTTTTTGAAACCGTCGCAGGGGATTACGGCAATATTTATAATGTCATCCAGGACAAAGATGGTTTTCTGTGGTTGGCCGGAATCAACGGAGCCATAAAATATAATGGCTATGAGGCGGAAACGATCTATTCTGGCGATACGATTTCAGCCTTATTCGAAGATTCTGAAGGGCTGATTTGGATGAATGCATTATCCGGACTTGTCGTATACGATAAAAAGACCGGTAAAATAAGCACATACGTCTCCAATCCCGATGAGCCAAATGCATTGAGTGGTGGATCCTTTTTGTTCTTCCAGAAGACTCAACTCTTTGCCGAAGACAGGGATGGGTTCATTTGGATAGCCACCGTAAATGGGCTGAACAAATTTGACAAAAAAAGTGGGCAGTTTACTGCCTATAAGCACAAGGCCGGCGATCCGGCAACACTGCTCGACAACGATGTCTGGTCAGTGTTGACTGCGAAGGACGGTTCACTCTGGGTCGGCACGGCTACCGGACTGCAC
>JARRQF010000434.1:0-6062 GCA_037382065.1 Candidatus Thiodiazotropha sp.
TAGCCACAAAGATGGTTTAGTTGTTTGGTTTGTTCTATCGCGTAATTCTGCATCTTTTCTGTTAAGTCCCAGTTCCGATCTACTACTCCCACCAGTCGTGGCTGGCTGGGATCGCCGAGTAGGCGAATGGTTGGTCGTGGGACACTCAATCCTATCCCGGTTTCAGGACACAAAGGCTTAAAATTCAGATGTTCACTCAGACTGTTGATGATAAAGGTATCGGCTTTATGTCCGCCATCATAGCGAACGTTATGACCAAGCAGGCAGGCACTGATGCCTACGACGGGCTTTGTTTCATCAGTCTGACTCATGAGGCTTATCCTTCCTAGTAGATTTGAACTCCGTCCATCTCAGCAGGGCAATTTTCCGTGAGTGTGTCAGGTCAACGATGGGTTTGGGATACTCTTTTCCTAAGTGTATGCCAGCTTTCGCTAATTCGGCATGACCTGCTTCCCAAGGAGCGTTGAGGTGCTTATCGGATAGCTGGGCAAGTTCAGGAATCCAGCGTCTGAGATAGTCTCCTCTGGGGTCAAAACGCTTTCCCTGATGCACAGGATTGAAAATTCGAAAGTAGGGGGCTGCGTCGGCTCCGCAACCAGCACTCCACTGCCAGCCGAGGGTGTTATTGGGACAGTCAGCATCCAGCAGGGTTTTCCAAAACCAACGCGCCCCCTCAAGCCAGTGAATGCCCATGTTCTTGGTTAGCAGAGAAGCAACGATCATCCGTACCCTGTTATGCATCCAGCCGGTATGCCAGAGTTCACGCATGCCAGCATCCACAATAGGTATTCCGGTCATACCTTGCTGCCAGAGGGTCAGCCACTCTTTACTTTGGTCGCCTTGAAGCCACTGAAAATTATTAAATTGCTGATTGAATGGGCGCTGGTCTGTTTCTGGAAAGAATTCGAGTAGGTAGATGGCGAATTCGCGCCAGCCGAGTTGGCGCAGATAGTCGCTCACTCCCACCCTATCTTGATTCGAGATAGGGCCTTCGAGTCTTGCTTCAATACCCCGAAGAATCTGCATTGGACTTATTTCGCCGAAATGGAGATGGGGTGAGAGACGTGAAGTACCTTCCTGATCAGGCCTGTCGCGTCTATCCGTATAGGACTCTATCGAGTTATTGATAAAATGCTTAAACTGCTTCAATGCCCCCTGTTCACCTGGCTTCCAACCATCTCGGAACCCTTTGTCCCAGGGGATTTTCGGTAGTAGCTGAAGATCCTTTATGGATAATGTATGGCCTTTAATGGGAAGTGAAGGAAGCGATTTTGGGGCTGGAGAGAGACGCCTGTCAGAGAGCCCGCGCTTGAGTGTTGCACGCCAGAAAGGGGTAAAAACACGATAGGGGTTTCCGCTGAGGTTCATCATCTGTGGGTCACCCATCAGTCGGTTAGTATTGCATTCGTGACATGTTATTCCGACGTTGGTGAGTTGTTGCCGAATCTGATGGTCACGCTGTTGACAAGCTGGTTCAGGTAACTGATTCCAAAAAAGGTGAGGGTCATCAATATGCTGTGCAATATTTAACAGAGTAGCCAAGCTTTCACCCCGTTCAATAACTAATCGGGAGCCACGCTTGCGAAGGTCGTTGTCGAGGGATGAGAGGCTGTGGTGTAACCACCAGTTTGAGGCGGCACCCGGGGTCCAAGGTGCTTCTTCGAGCGGGGCATGAATATAGACAGGAATCAGTTTGGGTGATTGCTTCAATGCTGCTTGCAGCGCAGGATTGTCAGTTAGTCTAAGGTCGCGCCTGAACCAGAGAATAGCGGCTTTCATTCTTATGCTCTACGGGGGGGTAGTGGGTTGTTTGTCAGGAGAGAAATCATTGACAGGTTTTCTCTTAAAGTAATGGGGCAATAGTCACTAGGAATGATATTCGGGCAGATCGGTGGCAATTCAAATTCGCGAAATATATTGACAGCCCAATATTCAAAACTTAAGTTCTGATTAGTATCTATAGTATACGATCACTCTGCCTAGGCGCTTTTCTATAATTAATGCATGGTTATTTCGTATAGTAATGATTCTCATCAAGGTATGAATATATAGTACGTATCGTTCCTTTGGCCGTTCTTCTATCTGCCCATCAGGTTACAGATTGATGATTCTTATTGAGTCACATTCGATCCTCTGTTGTTATTGGAAAATACTGAACAGGGTTAATCCTGAATTTGGTTACTAAATGAATCAGGATGCCTATTCAGGGCATTTCATAGAAAACAATGCAAGAGAGGAATCCGCAGTTATGCAGCAGGTGGCAACACACTACGAAAGATTGGGTGGTGAAAAATCCGTACGGGAATTGGTTGACCGGTTTTACGATTTAATGGATGAGCGGGATGACTTAAAAAAGTTGCGGGACATGCATGCAAAAAGCCTGAAGGTATCTCGCGAGAAGTTATTTCACTTTCTCTCTGGTTGGTTGGGTGGCCCTGATATCTATTCACCTAAATATGGTCATCCTCGGCTTAGGGGAAGGCACATGCCGTTTAGTATCGGGATTGAGGAGCGGGATCAGTGGCTATCCTGCATAAAGCATGCAATGCAGGATATGGCTTTGGATGAGGCGCTGAAAAATGAGCTGGAACAGGCATTTACGCGTACCGCTGATTTCATGCGGAATCGTAATGACTGATCGTCACTATTAACTCAAGGTTGCAACTCCTTGGAATAGCGAGCTATTGTGCGTCGTGCATGGATGCACCCGTGTCGCGGGCACAGGGATGTGCAGGAGCGACCCTTGCCCTGTACCACCACAAACGCACCCTTTTTACGCTGCCCAACTGTTCAATCAAGCAAAATACCTTTACTTGAAAACCACTCTTTATCAATGCGCCAACTGACCTTTTCAATATCACTACGGCTCATTACCAAGTTTCGCACCTTGGATTGAATGTGCCCCCCGACTATTTCCAGTGCCCGGTAGGGATAGGGGTAAGCGCCGATCTCCGGGTCATCCTGTAACATCTTATCGATTTCGCCCAAACGAAAATCATACGTCAATAGCCAAGCCAGTAGACTAAGGAGTAAAACCGTACCCAGTACAGTGGCATAGATTTTTGTGCCTCGGTCCAGACTCATTGATTATTTCTCCAGAAAAGTATCAGATTATGGGGTTGGCCATGAGGGTTCAATGATAATCCTCATCTTAATGAAGTGAAAATACTCAGGTTGATGCTGTTTAAATTCGCATTTCCAAGGGGGTATCAATGTTTAACTCTTTGAATTGTATAGCAATAGGTGAGGTAGTAGGATGGGCAACCAATAATCCAGATAAATAGGAAACATGGCGTGATGTTACCGGATAGACAGAGTTTAAGGGGTTACCCGTTGGCCACTCATCAATGACTCATAAATGGCTGAACTTTTTTGGCTACATACTACTGATTGGTTTGGCGTATTTTTCTCTCTCCTGCAGATCATCTTCAGATCTATTCATTTCAACAGATAAAATCTCTTCGGAAGAGTGGTCTGCTGAGGGTGTTAGCTTCGAGATGATACCTTCAGGTAACTCGTTTCTAATGAAGGTATCTGTCTCACGTTTCTCACATAAATTACTTTCTGGAGATATTCGTGGTATTGAGTATACCTGCTCGGAAATTCATCTGGATCAACGGGCCTACCATTGTATTCATGGCAGCATGAAAATCATCGAATCTCCCTATGGTCCACAGACATTCAATGCAGATTTTAACTACGTCGATCCAGATAATTTCTCGCTTAAGGCTTCAGGCCTGAAATGGGCCAAGGGAAGTCTGGAATTTAATCTACACATGGACGAAGGCGTCTGGGTGATGAAGCTCCAGACTAAGAATATCGGTTTAGAGCCATTGCTTAGACAGCTCCCTATTCAAACACTACTCAGAGAGTGGAAGGTATTTGGCATAACCTCGATTCAGGCGGAATTCTCAGGTGTTGCCAGTCGTGTTGAGCGCGTCAAAATGGTGTTAGAGGTTGAACAGCTTAACTACTCTGACCAGGAGGGGTTGCAAGTCGCAGAAGGTGGAAAACTGCGCTCTACTATCAATGCTAAGCAAAATAGCGACGAGTGGCTGGGATCTGTTGATATCGATATTTTAAAGGGACAGTTCTATTCTGATCCGCACTATATTGAAATTACACAGTCTCCACTGCAAATACAACTTGAGGGGCGCTGGTCGCCAAATACAGATAGATTATCCATACGCCAAGCCAGTTTGAGGCTAGCTCCTGCAATACAAGCGCAGGGTACGGCAATGATCAATTTGTCAGATTTTAACCTGATAAGCGCTGTTGTGACATTAAAAACTGAACAGCTGGGCGCCTTCTATGAAACCCTGTTACAACCCATATTGATTGGCTCCATACTAGATGAGTTGGAGGCTTCTGGAAAATTGCAAGTTGAGGTGGCTATTACAAAGGGAATTATCGATAGTTTTCATGCTGCGATGGAGCAGGTGTCGCTTGATCATAAGGGTGGAATTTTTGCACTGCATGACCTTAGTGGCACGTTGGCCTGGTCTAAACGCGGAGTGGCGACTCCCAGTCGAATTATGCTCAATGATGGGCAACTCTATCAAATAGCCTTTGGTCCGCTATCCATCAATCTACAGTCTCAAAACAGCGATATCACCTTAATTGACCCGTTTGAGATACCTCTCCTTGGAGGGAAGGTTAAAATAGAGCATTTTGCTACTCAGAATCTGCTAAGCGATACACCCGTATGGATGACTGGTGCAGAGGTAAGCGGACTCTCTGTCGGAAGAGTCGCCACCGCCTTTGGCTGGCCCGATATGCAGGGGGAGCTTAATGGGAAATTACCTGCCATGCGTTACCGGGATCATGCACTACAATTAGATGGTGCTTTAGAGGTTGACCTCTTTGGTGGTGATATTCGGGTCGATCAGCTGGTCATTAAGCAACCGCTGGGCCGAGTGCCTGAGTTATTCGCTGATGCAGAGCTGCATGATTTAGATCTTGATCAGATCACCCGGACCTTCTCATTCGGCCACATTGAGGGAGGACTTGATGGCGCAATCAATAATCTGCATCTGCAGAATTGGGAGCCTATTGCCTTTCAAGCACATTTCCATACCCCGAAGCGTGATCACTTAGCACATAGGATCAGTCAGCGTGCTGTGGATAACCTGACTTCTCTGGGGAATGGTATGAGTGGTAAGCTCTCGAGTACCTTTCTTGGGATATTTAAGGAATTTCGTTACAATCGAATTGAGTTACGGGCAAAGCTGGAAGGAAACTTGGCCGAATTGGATGGGATTGAGCACCCAGGTGGCGGTTACTACCTGGTCAAGGGCGCGGGGCTGCCTCGAATTGATGTGATTGCCCGCAATCGTCGTGTGGCTTGGAAAACGCTTATGGGGCGCCTGAAAAATATTCGCGTCGAAGGTATGGAGCTACGATGATAAATCAACGATAAATTGAGGATCAGATATGTTGCAACGTTTCCTGGGATATTCACTGATGGTGCTAAGTCTGGCAGCATGCGTTACCATCAATATCTATTTTCCAGCGGCAGCTGCGGAGGAGGCCGCTCGAACAATTGTTCGAGATGTGCTTGGTAATGAAGCACCTTCACCGCAAGAGCAGCAACCAGAGGAGTCTAACAGTGAAAAGCCTCACACTTCACTCAATACAACCTTATCGAGTTTTAGGTGGGTTGCCGAGGCTGCTCTAAACTTTATTGTGCCATCAGCCCACGCCGCGCAACCCAATATCGATATTTCATCACCTTCAATAAGTAAATTGCGCTCTTCGATGTCAAGCAGGCAGTCTGCTCTTGCTGTTTACTATCGCTCTGGTGCTTTGGGCTTTACTGACAATGGACTGGTTGCAGTACGTGATCTTAATCTAATACCTCTACGTGACAGGATAAGAAGTAAAAAAATGGTGGCTGATGAAAATGGTGATCGCAAAGCACTCTATGCTGAGATCGCCCGAGCTAACGGTCACCCAGAATGGGAAGAGAGTATTCGGGAAATCTTTGCTCGAGTCTGGGTTGAGGAGGCTCCGAAAGGGTATTGGTATCAGGCCAAAGGTGGTTGGAAGAAAAAGTGATCATC
>JARRQF010000435.1:0-3281 GCA_037382065.1 Candidatus Thiodiazotropha sp.
GACCCTGAGCATGGCTACGTCAGCGATTACGATATATTGGTGATCGTTAACCATGAGAAGCTAGTGGAAGATTTCCGTTTCTGGAATCAAGTCGAGGAGCGTATCCAGAAAGAGATCACCGCGCCGTTCAGCCCTATCGTCCACAGCCTGACGGATGTCAATGCACAGCTCAAGGAAGGCCACTACTTCTTCAAAGATATCCGGCAGGATGGGATTCTGCTTTATGATGGCAATCATAAACCCCTGGTAACGCCTGGAAACCTCTCACCAGAAGAGGTGAAAGAGATTGCCGAGAAGCATTTTAAACAGTGGTATGACAGTGCCACAACATTTTATAACATCGCTATCGGATTAGAGGAGGAACAGATTAAGGAAGCCGCCTTTATACTGCACCAAGCCACAGAGCGCTTCTTCTCCTGTAGCCTGCTGGTCTACACCAATTACCGCCCCAAAACCCACAATCTCAAGCACCTGCTTGGGCTCTGTGTACAGCATGAACCGCGCTTCTTACCTCTCTTCCCCCAGGATACAAAATATCACCGCCGCTGTTTCGAGCTACTGAAACGCGCCTATGTGGAAGCTCGTTATTCAGAACATTACAAAATCACCCAAGAGGAGTTAACCTGGTTGGGTGAGCAGGTGAAACAATTGCAGTCGCTTACCCATGAGGCGTGCCTTGAGAAAATCGCGAAATTTTTGGATTGAGGCATGCCACTGCCTAAAGCCGGATTCAGACATCTAGTGAATAGCAATAGATATTTTATTTGGTTGCTGCACTATTTCGTTCGAATTAACCCA
This sequence comes from Candidatus Thiodiazotropha sp., assembly GCA_037382065.1. Taxonomy (GTDB): domain Bacteria; phylum Pseudomonadota; class Gammaproteobacteria; order Chromatiales; family Chromatiaceae; genus Thiodiazotropha. The sequence goes on from JARRQF010000435.1 coordinate 799, forward strand.
TAATCCTAAAAAATCAGATGGCCGCTCCACTCTAATTTCAAGCTACTGTTTTTAAAGGTAATTACTTCGATGATCATGGTCACCTATTAGGTGAATCACGCAACAGTGTGAATGGCACGCTTGTGGCGGCACATGGCGGTGTTTCGGTCCATCGCTAACGCATCTATTTTTCAAGCGTAGGTTGAGGTGAGCGATACGAACCCCTACATCTCCGATGCGCTGTTTCTTTGTTAGGATTCGCGCCTCACCCCAACCCAGCAGATTTGGGAACACCCATCAAATAGCCACCATTTAAGCTCTTGATTTTCATTATTAATACAGCAATTCAACGATATAGTGGTGCAGGTTCAAACGTTGGGTGTCCCGATATGTAGCCTTAGGAAATGCCTTTCTCATTTGAGCGGCTACCTCTGCAGGTGTACCGCCTTTGAGAACAGAGATTCCTGGTGGTGACAATATCTCCTCTGGAGGTTTCAAAACAAGGTTATCTGAGCTACCCCCAACCAATCCGGTCAATATCATCTACTCCCCCCTTTGTAACATGTGTTATCCACTCAAAAGGCCAGGAGTGGATCAAGCCCCATATATTTTTTCAAATACGTCCTTCCCTTGAAAAATTTTCTGATAATACTCTTTACACAGCGCATCGCACTCATGGCTATTTCGCAGGCCATCATAATCTTTCTTTTCCATAAGTTTATGAAGCTTGACACCAAACTCCTCGAAAAGAGACTTTTCTTCCGGGTTTAACGCATTGCACTCAACAGTTAAATCAGCACTACCATCGTAATCATAGGGCCAATCATTAATGGCACTATGTACATTCTTATAGGCTTTGCTGACCGGAAAAAACTTTAGAAGAGGTGGTTTAACAATGAACAAGAAGTGCCAAAATATACCCGCCCGAAACAATAGTCGCTTATCGGACTTTGCAGAGTTCGCAAGTTCTAGAGAAACATCACCCACTTGAATAGAATAGCTTGATTGCAACACACAGAGAAGGCGGCTGGCAAATTCAAAGTTTAGCCTACTCAATTCCCTGCTCAAAGTTTCATCATTGATCGCTTTTTGCTCAAACATAATGGAGATACTTTGAGAAGTTATATCTAGATCCAAAGTTTCTTGGTCAATCGAGTTTAAAGCTTCAAAATATGCATCCACTAGCTCAGGTTTAATATTACCAATATCTAGCAGTAAGAAATAGATTAGCGCAATTTTGAAATAACCATTCTTTAACGAAAGTGATTTCTTAACTAACTCAGCGTGAACATCACTCGAGAAATCAGCAACCTGAGAAGGTGTAAGCCTAAGCCAAGAAAATATTTCAGGGTCGACATCAAGTACGTCACTTTGCAGTAAATAGTCAGAGATGCTATCCCTTATCTTTTTTTCTACACCTTTCACGATTTGTCCTCCGATTAGTGTGTATCTCGTACCATATATTCGATGCCACTCTTAGTCTCTTTATACAAGAACCTAAATTTTGATCCTGCCATGCCGGGCTTGCCGGGCACAAGATCCAATGAGCGCCATCCTTTCAGGTTTCCAGTAAGAGCATGATCTCTTCTGCCTTCAAAAAATCTTTTATTAGCGTTTCGCTTCTTCAATGCACTAGGGAGTTTTTCCATAGTGTCAAAAACATTTCCTCGTAAACTTCTTTCTCCATTTGGAACAACAAATTACGCCTTTATTAGACACTCCTCTACTTCCTGATCACCATCACCTATTAGAGCCAGCAACCCACCAACCTTGACATCTGGAATCTCGGTTCCGTGAACAAAATAGTTCACCGCATCATCGACGGACTCATCATCATGGTACGTTGTAATAATTTCTGATGCTGCGCTAATGTTACGCTCTTCATCATACTCATAGATTATTTCATCAATCTCGTCATGCAGGCTCTCGGAATAGTCACCAATACAAACAAAGGTTTTCGTTCCCTTGGCCAACAGCAATTTAATCAACTCAGAAAGCCCTCCGGCCTTGACCGCTCCGATACTCCAAGCGGTCAACAACACGACAAATGGAGCCCAGCTTGCTTCCAGCTCCTTGGCTACGGATTTAATGTCTGTCACGAGCAAAGAACGACCATTTGAACACTTCTTCATGAGTCATTCTCTCCCCGATTGATTTTGTCGATGTTGTTTTTAAAGGTATTTATTTCCGTTTCAAGGTGTTGAATTCGCCGTTGTTGTTGCTTCTGAACCACCTCTTTTGGCAAGTTTTCCATGCCCGGCCTAACCGTCAGATTGTCTTTGAAGTCTTGAATCTTTTTCTCATGCTTGGCGATCTGCTTTTCAAGAGATCGAATAGCTCTTTGTTGCTGGGTAGTTAGTTCCTTTACTCCCTTTGGAACATTATCCTATTTTGTCAAATAAAAACTCCTGGAGCGTACTTTTTAGTACATCCTTCGTAATATTCTCTCCTTTATCAACAACAACATAGTCGGCATTATCGCCTCCAAGAATCTCCTCACATTC
>JARRQF010000436.1:0-5191 GCA_037382065.1 Candidatus Thiodiazotropha sp.
CATCCGCGTTGTTGCGCGCCTTGGAAAGGGAGAAGCCATTCCCGGCGGCACGCGCCTAGCGGCTAACCGCTTAGCGTCACGCTATCATCGTCAATTTGTATGAAGCACCACACTAGTCTGGCGTTCATCACACATGTTATAAGGAGACCATCATGAATTTAGCAACATACCTCATCGCAACTGCCACACTTACCCTGACGCCCATAGTTCATGCTTTTGAACTCATGAGTAGTGACCTACAAGCCGGAAAACAGATGCCCAAGGCTCAAGAATATCAAGGCTTTGGTTGCAATGGTGACAATAGATCCCCCCAGCTCAGCTGGCGCGATAGTCCGAAAGGCACCAAAAGTTATGCTATCACAATGTACGATCCAGATGCGCCCACCGGCAGTGGTTGGTGGCACTGGATCACCTATAATATACCGGCCGATGTACGTGAGTTACCTCGTGACGCAGGAAGACCTAAATCAGGTCTTGCACCCAAAGGCATGGTTCAACATCGTAACGACTACAGTACGTTTGACTTTGGCGGTGCCTGTCCACCTGAAGGGGATAAATCGCATCGATATCAGTTTAAAATATTTGCCCTCGATGTAGAGCACCTTGATGTTCCTCCTGAAAGTTCAGCTGCTCTGGCAGGCTATATGATTAATGCTCATAAAATTGGTGTTGCTGAATTGGAAGCCCTTTACAAACGCTGAGTTAAAAAACTGAAGACCAAAAGGTCTTCAGTCTGGCTTACACGTCTCTTAATGTGAGGAATATCACGGTACTAACGGACCAAGTTCTATATATCCCAACTCTCTCCAACTTCACGCCTATTTCATTTCAATAAACGATATCAACGGCCGCAACTTCGTGTGACAGACAGTTTAAGCAATCCGCTTAAAACTGTTTAGAACATTAGTCTGACATCAATTCAAACACTCATCAATAATGAAGCGAATCCCACTTCATTATAAATGGAATATCCTCAAAAGGAGCTTTTAAATGCAACACACGTTCTCTATCACGACCAAAGCTACCCTGCTATTCCTTGGTATGGTGGCAACAGGAAATTCATTTTCAATTGAAAATGACAGTGGCTACCAAACACTAGCAAACACTAGTGACAGAATTATCGTTAAGTACAAAAGCACCATTCACTCATCAAAGATGAAGAGCATGTCTGGTTCCTTTGCTCTGACGCCTATGGAAGAGGCTACTCCAGTAAAGCGCACCTCTGATGGTGCACATATATTTAAACTAAGTAGCCAAAAAACCCTTGAAGAACTTCAAGGGATCATAGCGGAAATCAAACAATCTTCCCAAGTCGAGTACGCTGAGCCAGACTTAATACTCCATCCATCTTTTACACCCGATGACTCTAGATATAACGAACAATGGCACTATTTTGATGAAACGGCAGGAATTCAACTTCCTCAGGCTTGGGATAGCACTCAGGGAAATAGTGCGGTTGTTGCGATTCTTGACACAGGCTACCGCCCACACAAAGATCTGGTAGCCAATATTCTTCCTGGATATGACATGGTCAGTGACCTCTTTATGGCAAATGATGGAGACGCTCGAGATAGTGACGCCATGGATCCAGGGACCTATGCAGCCGAGTGTAATAGTTACAGAAGTTCCTGGCACGGTACCCATATAGCCGGCACAGTAGCAGCAATAGGCAATAACCAAGTCGGTGTAACAGGGGTTGCTTTTCAGGCAAAACTTTTACCTGTACGTGTCCTTGGTCGATGTGGCGGATATATGTCTGACATTGCAGATGGTATCGCCTGGGCAGCTGGTTTAAGTATCCCAGGCATTGAGGATAACCAGAACCCAGCCAACGTCATAAACTTAAGCCTGGGAGCAACATTTATTGGTTGTCCAAAAACGCTCAACCGCGCTATCAACGCGGCACGCCAGCAAGGAGCAACCATCGTCACTGCGGCAGGTAATGGCTCGAAGAATGCCTCTATGACCACACCAGCCAATTGTGATGGTGTCATTGCAGTAGCTGCCAGCAATCATGAGGCTAGTCGTGCATCATTCTCAAATTATGGTAGTTTGGTAGATGTTTCAGCACCAGGAGTAGATATTCTATCAACTCACAATAGCGGCCATGTCTCTCCTGGTTACGATACTTACTCAAGCGCCAAGGGCACCAGTATGGCTGCCCCGCATGTTAGCGGCGTTGCGGCTCTGCTTTATGCGCTAAAACCAGATATCACACCAGATGAAGTTAAGCAGATAATCACCATGACCGCACGTCCCTTTCCCAACAGATGTATCGGTTGCGGTTCAGGTATTGTAGATGCTGCTGCCGCTGTCGCTGCTATTAAGGAAGATACGAATAACATCACAGGTCTCACTCAGCTATACAACGCCACTCCGATAACCGGCCTTGCAGCTGACACTAACCAGGCACTGAAATTCTTTATCGACGTACCTGAGGGCGCAGATACGCTCTCTTTTGATATTAGTGGTGGAATCGGAGATGCCGATCTCTATATTCAGTATGCCGAGGAGCCCACGCAGACAGCCTATCTCTGCCGATCCTACCAAAATGGCAATGCTGAACATTGCACGATAAAGAGTATCAAGGAGGGAAGATACTATGTCATGGTAGACGCCTACGCTGCCTTCTTGAATGCTACTTTGGTTGCAAACTATACGATTATTGAGAACGATCCAGATAGGAACTTTCAAAACCTCAAAGACTACCCGATACCCGACTTCGCCTTCTCCGGTGCAACCAGTCCGATTGATGTGAGCCGAAGTGGCGCATCTGGGGAAGTCGATCTCATCGTCATTATCAAACACCCATACATCCGTGAAGTCACAGTAGAACTCATAGATCCAGAAGGCGGAGTACACAATTTGAAGGGCTTAGAGGGCTATGGTGAAGATCTGGTTGAACACTACAGCTTGCAACTGGGTGATATACCTTCAGAAGGTCGTTGGTTACTTCGAGTCAAAGATTTTGGTAGTCACGGAAATGGCTATATTGATAGCTGGAGAATGGTATTTCCATAATCATGGGCTCTTGACATCCTCCCCCCAGCTAAAGCTGGGGGATTCCTACGGCGCTTCGGCATTGCCTTGCATATTGCCAATCTGCAACTCTTCTATACACACCACCACGTGGTTTTTGCTGATCGTGTATGAGGCTTTAACCTAAAAAGATCAGTTGGGCAGCGTGAAGGGTGCGTTTGTGGTGGTACAGGGCAAGACGCAACGACGCGGAATAGCCCGCTATTCCAAGGAGTTGCAACGCCGCCATGTGCCGCCACGTGATTCTACCAGGTAGGGAAATTCTGCTTTCCAGCCTGTCAGCCACTGGTTCAGGCGAAAAACCTCCTCAAGTGACCAATGGCAGAACCTGTTGATTATTTATTTCCCCAGCCCTAACTTTTACGATATGGCGATGGCGCACCCTCTGGCTGATCATGGAAACGCTTATATGACCACAGGTACTGTTCTGGCACTCTCCGAACCAGTGACTCAATCCCCTGATTCAATGCTGTTGCAGCTACTTGTGGATCTTCATCAGCAATCGCATCAGCAGCAGGAAGGTAGTGAACATGATAGCCCTGGCCACCAGCAAGTCGCTCTGCATAGGCAAAAATCACTTTTGCTCCTGTCTTTCTGGTCAACCGATTGATCAATAACATAGTCAATGCCGGCACACCAAAATAGGGGGCAAATATAGCCCCTTTGTCGGACTTGGGTCGCTGGTCTGGCAGGATGCAGGTCACCGCCCCTTTCCTCAAAGCCTGGTAGATACGTTTTACACCTGATGTATCCGTTGGCACCAATTCTGCGCCACTACGTTCCCTTGCCTGCCTCACAATAGATTCAAATTCCAATTTTCTGGGAGGACGATAGAGAGAGGTCACCTGTTCATGCAATGGTAGCTCCAAACCGATAATCTCCCAGCAACCTAGATGTGGAAGAAGGATAATCAATCCCTGTCCCTCATCCCTCTTTAATAACTCTGATCCACTAACCTCTTTGATCAGTCCAATGACTGTACTGGTTCGAGCAAACCAAATTGCTGGCATCTCCATTAAAGTACAGCCCATCTGTTCAATCGCTTGGTTACGCAATCTAATGAGTTTGTCCTCAGATAGTTCGGGATAACAGAGACGAAGATTTATCTCAGTTAAGCGTCGCTCACGGTTGGGTAACCAGATGTACAATCGACCTATCAGCAAGCCTATCAGGTGCAACCACTTGAGCGGAAGCTTGCCAATGAATCGCCATATTTTATAAAGAGGGTGTAAAGACATAGTTAATTCTAGGTTAATAATTGCACACTTAGCCTGCAGTTTATTCAGTATCTTATCGATGCCCACTTGATTATCGAAAGCGGGTGGAGAGATGAAGCGCAATATCAGAAAAACGACTAGTAGATAGATCCCTCGCCCTTGGGTCGAGTCTTAAAACGTCGATGCACCCATAAGTATTGAGAAGGATTTTTACGGACTTCACTTTCAATAAAGGTGTTGATCGTAATGGCATCTTCTAATTCACCAATACCTAGTTGGCTGCTTATCGAAGGAAATATTTCTATAACATAACGTCCCGTGTGCTGGTCACGTTTTGTCGTCCACGGAATGACTTCAGCCTTTCCTACCTTCGCTAAGTGGGAGGGTACGTTAATGGTTGCCGTACTCATGTTAAAAAATGGAGCGAAAACGCTATGTTCACGTCCATAATCTTGGTCTGGCGCGTAATTAATAATACTTCCTTTACGCAACGCTTTTATGATTCCGCGTACATCTCCTTTTGGAATAACGATGCTTTCAGGGTTTCGGCGAATACGTCCCTTGGCCTGAATGTATTCATATACCGCATTTTTATGTGGACGATAAAAACCCGATATCGGAAATTCGAGGTTTATCATTGATGCACCGATCTCAATTGTCGTGAAATGAATACCAAGAAAAAGCACACCTTTTTTATTATTGCGTGCCTCGTCAATAAACTCCTTACCAATAACATCGTACTTATTTCGAAAACGCCAGTCAGGCCAAAACCAAGCCGATCCAGTTTCAAAAATAGCAATTGCCGTTTCATGTATCGTTGCTTTTAAAAGCGCTTTCTGATTATCTCTCGTCATTTCAGGATAGCAGTGGCGAATATTTGTCTCTGCAATATGTTTTCTTGATCCACCTATTATAAGCAGGAGATCGCCTAAGCG
>JARRQF010000437.1:0-3259 GCA_037382065.1 Candidatus Thiodiazotropha sp.
AAATCGCCAAGATATAGGAGAAAGTAGCGCATCCGCATCATGCAAGTCCAGAGCTACCCCTTCAAACGCTCCATTTCAAACGTCAGGGCTTGCTGAGTACAGTCCAAGATCCAGAATATCCCAAGATGAACAGATCTCTCATACGCTGTTGAGGGAAAATCGAATTCACACAAAGTGTCTATCGGGCCGTTGCCGGATGATTATTTATTTCACTATCCCTAGTTCTCAAAACTATCAATCTTTTCTTTGCATAAGGTCTCTGTTAAATCCTGCAAAATACCCACTCTCTCTGCCAGCCAATCAAGCTCCTCTTTGTTTATTTTATAATGCTCTGAATAACGAGCATCAACATAGGCGTTTTTTAATAAGTCAAAACGTCGCCGATTGATTTTTGTTTCTTGTGGGAACACCCTGGCAATACTTTCGTTTTGCGAGATGGCCAATGAGTTAAGTTGCTTGAGGTTATGTGTATATGGTTTGTAGTTGGTTAAAACTAGTAACAAACAAGAATAAATACGCTCTGCTACTTGGTGTAGAAGAAAGGCAGCATTTTTATAATTACCTCTCTGGTAAGGTGCTTGATAGTCAAGAAAAAACTCATTTGCACTTTCAAACCAATATTTAAAATGTTTTATTGCAATATCTCTATATTTTTCTGAGGTTAGGTTGCCTACTTCAGCTAAATCACGTTTGTCAGTTTCATAGAGAACAATTCCTTCACGCTTGATATCGGTGAAAAAATATTGGCCTTGTGCTATTGAATTATTCACTTCATCGAGTGTATGAACCAGAATATTCAAGGATTGGCGCACACGTAAAGCTATTCGATCTTCTGATATATGCCAAATCTTATGCTCTGAAACGAGTGCTCTCTTATTGACAATCACTAGAATGTCATAGTCGCTAACATAACCATGAGCAGGGTTATTTACCCATTTTCCTGTGGCATAACTACCGAATAGAATGATTTTTACTATCCTACCTTGTTTTTTCTTACCTGTAGCAAATCCAGTGGCCTGCTCAACCTCGTCACGAAGAACGGCGACAATATGGGCGAGATTGTCCTGCCGAGATGCGGGTAAATGATCGAGACTAGTTTTCATCGAGTTATACTACTATTATCAATTCGTTAGTTCAAAACTGATATTGGGCATTGAAGAGTGGGTGCTTGGTTGATCTATTCCAGATGCCTAACCAAATCTCGATGCTAATACCATCAGCACCAGGTGTGCTCTTGTTGAACCTAAAAAATAGGTAGATCGCACCCTTCTGCAATTAATCAGCTAATTTTTATGGGTCTATCCGGATTTCGCAAAGGATTTAAGGTGTTAAAAGGAATGAATCAGGACAGTCACCATTTGAAATGTTATATTTCATTGTACTCAGACCTAATTAAACCAAAGCACTTAAGGTCATGAAAACGGCCTTTCCAATATCCGCTTTCTCTTAACAAACCTTCTTCTTTAAACCCAAGCTTTCTGAGAACCGCTTCAGAAGCACTGTTTCCTGGAACGGTGTCACCTTGTATTCTATTTAACTCTCCGCAAGGTAGCCCACCCGAGTAGGCGAATCTTATTATTTCCTCTACTGCTTCTGTGGCATACCCATTGCCCCAATAATTTTTGGATATGTCATAACCAATAACGGCACTTCTCATTTTGATGTTCCATGAGTTAAAACCACATGTACCTACAAGCACCCCGCTTGCCTGTAACCTTATAGCCCAACGAATACCTAAAGATTCATTAAATCTTTTTTGAAATAGCTGGAGTATAGATTTGGCTTGATTTTCTGTCGCAAACGCTTCTAGATCATAGTACTTAACAACATCTTTATCTGAAAAGTGGTTGAACAATGACACGGAATCATTTGAGTTTAACTCGCTCAATATCAATCTATTGGTTCTTAAATTCGGAAACTTCAATGAACTCTCGATTAAAAATAACGCCTTTGTCAGTTATGCTTTGGCCGTAGTAGAGTTTTGGGGTAAAGTGGCGATAGCCACCCCAAAACGGATGGAACTTCCCGGCGCTTTGCTGCTGGTGACTCATTGTCGAGAGCAGAACGAAGGGTTCTTGATGAACAGATCACCTGATAGCGAGAACGACTAATGTCAATTAGTTGGTTTATGCGCTGTCTTAATGAACCGCTTGCAAGGGAAGCGAATAAAGAAGATGGTTGTAGCGGTCGCTTCTGGGAGGGTAGGTTCAAATTGCCTTCTACAACAACAAACGACGGCATCAGTCGCTTGACAGGAAGACGCCGGACAGCGTGTATTACCAAGACGCCATCAGGGAGGCGGCATAACCCGAGGATGCACTTATCGTGTTGTCCAATTTTTGGGGTCCACTTCTCCCGTTTGATTCTATTGACTCGTTTCTCTGTATATCTTTACTTCATCCTTCAGCGCATGATCACCCGGATCCAATAACATTACTGCATTATGACTCTTGATATCTTCGTAAACTGTGACAACATTATATTCGCCCTTTATATCATCAAAAGAGATAGTCCATATCACATAGCCTTTCGCCAACTCCCTCTTTCTATCGATTGATAATTTTCCAGGGAATAATGGTGCAGCAATCAACTCACTTAAACTGAACCTCTGTTGTATATATATCTTCTGATTATCCAGAGTATTTTTTATCTTTCGATAAATAACGATATCCTCATCCTTATGTGTAAGTAAAAATCCATCTGGAACTACAACGTGCCAATCAAAATACGCAACCTCATCTGCACATAAAAACAAAGATGAATAACTTATTCATATACAGCTTTCATAGGAAAAGGATAGCACTCTATTGAGTTACACATATATGGGATATACCAGCTATTAGTATGAGCAAAAATACTAAAAAAACTATCTAGATCGAATAGAGGCCCCGTATAACTAGCTGCCTTAAAGACCGAAGTTACCAACGTCCCACCCAGACTTGCCACATATGAATAAGCAGATGAAAACATTGCCTTCGATCCATTAATCCCATACACCGGGAGGGTGTATTCACTGGATTTAAGAGTAGCGCATAGTCACTGCTCAGGAAATAAACCAGGCATCCAGCGATATGCCAATTTAGCGGGAAAGGCGAGTCGCAAAGGGGCGCGAGTGCTGTCCGAAACGACAACACCATGTTCTGCCAATGAAGCTACAACACGGCGAGCGTGGCGATCGCTCGTGCCAAGCAACTGTGGTACTTCGCCACGGGGTAACTCTCCCCGGTAGAGTATGGCTTGCAGAACACGCCATGCTTGT
>JARRQF010000438.1:0-3249 GCA_037382065.1 Candidatus Thiodiazotropha sp.
ACTGATCGGGAACAATGGCTCAACTTCTATTACGCAAGACTCTTAGGTTGCCCAACCGTGTATCCCACGGCTATTCCTCCAGAGACCGATCCTTGTGCCTTACCGGAACCATTGATTGATTTTGAAACTCAACAGGTCGTAGTGGGTGGCTTGGGTGCAAAACCTTCTACTGCTTACAGCTTATTGATTTCCGGTGTTAGCATTTCTGAAGACGGTCAAGAAGTTATTCAAGTTATTGATTATGAGCGATGCCTTGGATTGACGGTAATTGATTACCCCATGGCTGCAGTGGTTGTATCAAACACGGGTCTCCCCATACGCGTTAATGTGGTCGAGGCCAAGGAAAAGTGCGAAGAAAGTACCCCAAATTGATTCATTTCTGCCGCTCAGCAGCCTAAAACCTAAAAGCCCGGTCGTTTGCCCTGGATTCGGGCTTTTATTTGGTAAAAATGATTCAAATCTCTATTGGAGCCGAATCCTGAAGTATGCATCGGGCCAACAGCAGAATTCCCCTACAAGTGTCTATGCGCTAAATTTGAAGCTTAAGGGTTTGATATGAGCAAGAAAATTGCAACAAACCTTGCGATCGACCGGTCGACTGTCAATTCACAAGTAGGACTGGGTGAACTCCACCAGTGTACCGGCATGTTGTTGGAACAACTCGACGGAATCGTGTCGTGCTCCCTCTACGGGAAAGACCTTGATCGGCTGGCCGGGTAAGGCGTTTGCCTGGATCAAATGCATGTCACTGATGGGTACGACCCGATCATTCGTACCGTGCGCCAGCATGACCGGACAGGTCACCTGTTGAATTCGGTTCATGGGAGCAATCTCATCGAAGCGAAATCCAATGACCCACTGGATGTAGTTGAGAATCATCGGACGTAGGAATTTTGGCAGCCAGGGGCGATCCAAATGACGATTCATCAACAGGTTAGGATGAGCGAATCCGGATAGTCCAATGACCAGATCCACGTCCTTGCGACGGGAGGCGGAGAGTATCGCAGCGGCGGCGCCGATGGAGTGGCCCATGACAATAATCCGGTGTTGCGGCTTTTTCTGCTTGACCCAGCAGATGGCGGTTTCAAGATCTTCGGCAAAGCGGGGCAGGGAAGAGAAACTGTCGCCATCGCTTTTGCCGTGATTGCGGGCGTCGAACATCAGCACATCCTGTCCGGCTCGGTGAAAAGGCTGTGCCAGGGGTAGCATCAGTTCGATGTTTGCCCCCCAGCCATGGGCGAGAATCAAGGTGGCATCACTGTCGGGTGCTGGAATGTGCCAGGAGTAGAGGCGCTTACCATTTGTGCCAAGCAGATATTGCTGGGTAAAAGGCAGTCCGATGCGATGCGGTGTGCGTGTCTCCATAATGCGCGGTGCACGGTAGACATTGTGCAGTACAACCGGAAAACCCAGCCCGAGTAGCAGAAATACCAGAATAATAAAAAGTATCAGATGCACGAAAACCAACCCCAAGACAGTAAGCGGATCCGGGGGTGCGTTTCCTGTGCTACGCCAACGAAACCTGGAGCGTGAAGTGGAAAAACGCAGTTCCTTTGCGTGGTCAGTCCGATATCCAGTACAACACTTTGACCGAAGTTAGAAGAGCATAGTCCATCCTTTTGCTGAAAAAAGGGAACTGCGCCACAATGCCGATACTTTCTAATCACCCTTTAGATGTTGATACACGTTGGTCTACCATAGAAACTCAAAATGTTAGGGGCTGCAAGCGTGGCTCAGTTCGGTGTTGCGCCTCTTGACAAGATATTTTTGCTCATCTACCGTGATAGTCAACAACCTATGAAAAGGGAAGGCCGTAATGCTGCATAATCTGAATACACGATATAGTGCCAAGCCAGCCAGCGCTGTGGGCATGAGTGCAGTATTACCCCGACTATTTTTTCGCCAGGGTATGAAGCGCGTACTGTTTGTCTCGGGTCGTATGGCAAAAGATCCCCCGATAGGTTGATAGATACTTGTAACTAAGATTTCAAAAAACCTCCCGGGGCCAGTGTCCCGGGAGGTTTATTTTGCTCTGACGGAATAGATAATGAGGAACACGCCATGAAGGCACAAGACAAACGGATTTTGAATGATGGCGATCTAATTGCACGCTATACCAATCAACCATCAATACTACCGGTGGAGTTGCGTGCTCAAATAGAACGTAAAATCGATGGTCAGCCAGTATTGCTCTATGCGTTAACAGATCTCGATCAATCCATGCAACTTAGTGAGATTTGGGTAGCGCTTAGCCATGATTACCTGGTGATTGCCAAGCCGGGTAATGGTGGAAATAACTATGATTTCCAGGTCATTGATCGTGAATCTATTGGTACAGTGCGCGAAATATCCGGACTGAGTTGTTCCTGTCTGGTGATTGATGCTGTCACCACTGGAGATACCCAGTTAGCAGTTTTACGCTACAGTCATCGTCAGCGCCGTGCTGTCGAGAATATCCGATACCTGTTGGAACAGCGTATTGCAGGACGCGATATCGAACCAGCGAACGCTGATCAGGTTTATGCGTCGGCTATTGCCGAACCCGTGCGAGATGCTCAGGCCTCCGTTGCTGGGCAGCAACTCACTGTGCTTTGGCGATTATTAAGTTATCTCAGTCCCTATCGAAGAGAGTTGATGATTGGCATGTTGGCGGCGGTTGTGATGACAGTTGTGAGTCTGTTCCCGCCCTATCTGACGAAGTACTTGATCGATCAGGTGGTTAAACCCTTTGAAACTAGCACAATGACGATGGATAAGGCGCAATTAGTCGGGTGGTTGGTGATCGTAATCCTGACATTGACCTACCTGTTGCGGGAAGTGGGTCACTGGCTGCGTCTTAAATATATGTCGATATTGGGTGAATTGGTAGCAGCGGATCTGAGGCGGGATTTGTACGAACATTTACAGCGACTCTCATTGAGCTTTTATTCACGTAAACAGACTGGAAGCATCATCAGTAGAGTCAGTCATGACACGGACAGATTGTGGGACTTCATCGCCTTTGGTGTCGTTGAGGTATCGCTCTCGGTCATCATGCTACTGGGTTTGAGCGCGATGCTATTGTTCTTGGATTGGCGCCTGGGTCTGGTTATGGTGTTGCCTTTACCCTTGGTGTTCATTGCCATATTAGTTCACAGTAAAACTTTGAAGCGACTCTTTCTGCGCGCCTGGAGAAAGTGGTCGGTAGTGACGGAGGTATTGTCGGATACTATTCCTGGTATGCGTGTGGTCAAGGCATTCAGTCAGGAG
>JARRQF010000439.1:0-3247 GCA_037382065.1 Candidatus Thiodiazotropha sp.
ATTAAACTGCTGTTCGTTGGAAAAGAGTTTAATCACCTGGTCAGGTTGTTCTGGAGAGAGATATATACCCCATGAGCCACCACCATCGTGATATCCATTTGGTATTACGGTTTGGGATTCTAGTATTCGACTAAGTTTCATATTAATATCCCTTACTTAGCTCAATGTAAATCAGTAGTACCGGGACAGTCACCGTTTGGAATAGTCTAAAGCTATTCAAAATCAGATGGTAGCAAGTACCGGGACAGTCATCGTTAGGGATAGTCTAAAGCCATTTAAAATCAGATGGTTATTTCAAATAACAGTGCTTTCGCGACAATGTTTAAATGGTGAGTGTCCTCGTATTATTAAAACTCGCCGCAATCGATAAAGTAAGAGTCCATACGCGGGTATCAATCAACACATAGTACAGACGTCTTTATTAAGCCTGGAGGCAAAATATGAAAGTAGGTGACCTTATAAACGAATTAAGTCAATATGATTCAGAGCTAAGTGTAATCTTCTATAGAGAAGATGAAAAGCTTCATTATTATGAATTTGATGCTTTAGACACCACAACTGCTGTAGAAGAACGTCTTGAAGATGGAACGCCTTATCTTAATTTTAAGAATATGACTGGCGCTAATAAATTACTCATAAAGCTGACATCTGATTTCTGAAGATAATCAGATATCGGGACAGTCATCGTTTGGGATGGTCTAACGCCACTCAAAATCAGATAGTAGGGAGCCCTCGAGTGGCCGAGACGTCGACAGCGGACGGAATCGAAGGTACGAAGATTGCGGAAAGTCCCGTGCAAAGATGAGAGAGAAATCAGAGCTAGTCTAGAAGAGCTAGTCTAGACACTCATCCAAGTCTATAAAGTGTGAAACCACAATCTAGAAACTTAGCGAAACATAATCCAGACACCCACTCAAAATAGGAGCCGTATGCGTTAGTAGCGCACGTACGGATCTGTGCCGGGAGCCTGGCGAGTGATCTTCGATCACGAGCTAGGGCTCTACGGCGACCCATTTAATCGTTGTTAAGTACCGGAAATAAGTACCGGGACAGTCATCGTTTGAGATAGTCTAAAGCCATTCAAAATCAGATGGTTATTTCAAATGACAGTGCTTTATCAACAACGATTAAATGGTGAGTGTCCTCGTATTATCGTCACTATCCCGATTAGGCAAGTTTTGCCATTGCCTCGCTGAGTTTATCGGCAATTTCTTCTGGGTTGTCGTTCCACTCAACATACAAAAGGTCGCTGGTTAAGCCTAAGTTATCCATATCAGGTGACCCGACTAGCAAGGGGAGAAATTTCTGTTTGCCATCTATTTGACGTGCCAAGGCTGTGTTGATTTCTCTTCTTGGCCACTTTTTATCAATGGAATTATCAGACAGCACCGCTAAAAATAGCTTGCTCTTACCTAATGCGTGATTCAATACCTCCGTGAGTGAATCGCCCCACCCTAATTCTTTCTCATCAAGAAAAGCTGATAGCCCTTTTGACTTGCAAGCTTCATATATCGGCCGAACAATATCCGCTTTGTCTTCGCTCGCATGGGATATAAATACATCGTACATTTTGTATTTTTCCTTCATTTTTTTAATTAGTTCTGGCGGATTGCTATCAAGCTTTGCCGCTTGCAAGCATAATTTTAGATAGAGCTCGTCTTCTTCTTTTACCATATTTAGAAAAGCGAGCATTCCATACAACGCCTCTTTAAAATAATGCTTTTCACCGTCAGTTAACCGCGACTTATTCTTGGCATACTTACTTCGATAGATGGTTTCCACATTGTCTGGGCCATACTTGGCCCAGGCATGTAATAGCGCACGAATATTGCGAACGTATGTGCGGCGCACATTTGGAAACTCGTTTACAGTTAACCCCGTAACGTCTTGTCTAACGCCGCGTATTTGGAGGCGAGTTTTACTATGATTTATAGAGAACCCACAAGCCTGAATGGTTTCTTCTAGAACTGCCCCGACATAACAATCATTTGTGATGGGGTTATGACCGTCAAAGAAGCCTATTCCTTCAGGAAAGTTTCTGTTGTTTGAGGAAAACGTAATATCATCAGCGTATCGCGTATAAGTTAGTTTGTATCTTCTTGCAAGGCTGGATAATTTTCTATCTAACTCAGAAGCAATGAAATTGGATATCACCGGCGATGTCGCAGCGCCTTGGGGCAAACAGTTTTCGAATGTGCATATTTGAGCGGCAACCGCAGCAGCCTTCTCTCCCATGCTGAACGGTTTCGCTCTAAATAAACCCCTCACTCTTCCGAAATTAATGGACCCATAAAAATCTTCAAGATCGACATTAAATACATATCGTTTCCTCTTGTGCTGCTTGGCATTGGTGACAATGCTCCTCCCTTTTAGAAACCCATGCACCGGATTTCTTGATTTGTAATGTGAAACCAATATCGGGGCCAACTTGCCTTGGAGTGCCCGCAATCCGCCTTTTGCAGCTTTGATGTGGCGAAATCCACCATTCTTTTTTTCGATATCGAAAGAAAGATACTTTTTCTCGTTTGGGTAAGCGTAAAGAATGTGGAGCAATTGCCCCATGGGAACCTCTAAAAGGTTTGCGATATCGTCGGCGGTTTGAGCACCGACAATCTGTGTGGCCGCATCTTCAGCAGATTTAACTAACTGAAACTGGAGTTTAGACAAGTGAGCCTTCCCCCTCGCACCTTACGCAAGATGATCGCGCAATCGCATCATAAAGCTCATTGTGGACAGGTAGCCGAGGATGCGTAAAGGAAGGTATTGGTTTCTCTACCGCAGTATCAACGGCAAATGTAGAAGGGGAAGGCTCAAACCCATGATAATCGAATTGTTCCGTTGCATCCATTTTTGTATGCCTAACGCCTAGCATGAGCGGCCGACTGGAGCGTTGCAAGGCTTGTTGCATTTGCCACAAACGCAGCACTGCGGAAGGTAGGTCCGACTCAATGCAATTGTTGAACGAAGCCGCTCCGCAGCAGAACAAGCCCCAAGTGTTTAATTAAAGTCGATAATTCCTCGTACACCCAATGCCGGGTGGAATACAACGAGGAATTATCGATGCGAAAAGCACAGCAAAACAAGTTCGATTCACTGTACCATCAACAAGTTAGCGCACTCAAACGGCAGGGTAAATCCAAAGCGACCGTTGATGCTTACTCCAGGGCTGTTAGACGGATTACCACCTATTTTGATCGTTGTCCTGACCGGTTATCGGCTGAGGATTTAAAGATCTATTTTGATGATC
>JARRQF010000440.1:0-6452 GCA_037382065.1 Candidatus Thiodiazotropha sp.
AAGCATTGCAACGCAGTATCCTGGCCTGAGCAGGCTTCCCTTCGGGCGAGACGCTAAGCGGTCATCCGCGTTGTTGCGCGCCTTGGAAAGGGAGAAGCCATTCCCGGCGGCACGCGCCTCGCGGCTAACCGCTTAGCGTCACGCTATCATCGTCAATTTGTATGAAGCACCACACTAAAGTGGTTCCCTATCCCGATTAGTACCTTTAATCCCTAGGCCTTGCCAAAATTCAGGAGGATATTGTAGTTTCGGCTTACCTGCTAAGTTATGTGGCACCGTCAATGTATAGCCATCTTCAATTCTCGAATATTCAACTGATTGCAAAGCAAGTTGATCCCAGTCTCCAATGAACTTTAACTCGGAAAGAGTACTTGGATATTTGCCGAAGCGCACCTTATGTAGCTCTATCAGTGAAATCGCTGTTTTAAAGTATTGGTCACCAAACTGCTGGGCGGCCTGTTGTTGAAACTCGCAACCAATCAATAAAAAAACCAACGTAACGATTAATATCAGATGCTTCATTATTTCACCATTGAGAACTAACGTTTGTGCTCATGAGCTTAAGTAACTCACACACCCCGTACGGGGAATTGGGTGCTTAGCGTGTCACAAAATCACCTCCTGTTGATTTTGCATTGGTGGAATAGATTATACCGATCTGCGAGTATAACCAAAGTATGGAAAAAAGTCAGGTCCAACAAAGGAGCGCCCGGCGCTGATGGTATTAGCATCGAGAATTGAGTTCTTTTAAATCGACCATACACTCAAGCTCGTCTCCCCCCCGTCCGATACCCAACTGTCGCTAGCTCAGCTTCTTACAATCATCATGCTTAGGTGATTGAGCACCGCACTCTGAACTATTTTGAGTGGGGTATGGCCAGCCTTACAGGGTAGGCATTGGAACGGTTGAACTTTGGACACTAAAACTTTACGTTATGGCCACTGAGGTGGCTCGGTTAAAATAAAAGACTCGTGAATCGTATCCCTTCTATACCTATCAAACCAAATGTCATTATAGATATGTAGCTGGTTCTGGCACAGATGTATTAGGCCGCTCTGAGGATACAGAAGTTAGGGTAAACTCATTCCAATATCTGTAGCTCTTGCCTTCATCATCACGTAAATTCAGTGTGGAGGGATATTTCCATACAGGGAGTTGCAGTGCCTTTTTAATCACAAAAAAGTCACAAAATAGTCCCCTGTAGTCCACAAACCTTGAATTCATACTCGTTATTGTTACTACCCAGGATAATTAGGAGCATAGTAGTGAGTGAAGAAAACTTATATCAGCGTTTGGGTGGATATGACGCGATCAGCGCCGTTGTCAATAATCTGTTGAATCGTTTGGCCGTAGATAGCCAACTTGAGCGTTTTTGGCAGCATCGTGGGGATGACGGCATTAGAAGGGAAAAACAGCTTCTTATCGACTATTTATGTGCAAGTACAGGCGGCCCCTTGCTTTATGTTGGAAGAGACAATAAAACATCGCATAAGGGAATGGGAGTTACAGAGAGTGACTGGGCTCTTTTTATCGGTCATTTAGAGGCGGTTCTTGATCAATTCGCGCTTCCGCCAATCGAGCGCGAAGAGGTATTGGCGTTCATACAAAGCACAAAATCAGATATTGTTGAATAAAATAGGGATCGCGGAGGGCACGCCAAGGCAATTGCACTACAAAGGACTTGATAATCCTAAAAAGATCAGTTGGACAGCGTGAAGAGTGCACTTGTGGTGGTGCAGGGCAAGGGTCGCTCCTGCACATCCATGTACCCGCGACACGGGTGCATCCATGCACGGCGCGCAATAGCCGCTATTCCAAGGAGTTGCAACGCCGCCATGTGCCGCCACAAGCGTGCCATTCGCGCTGTAGCGTGATTCACCCAGTAGCTGACCATAACCATCGAAACTATTTTCTTCAAAATCAGATACCTGTTATTAGAATGGCGCGGTCAACTGATTTTTTTAGGATAATAGAAACAAATCGCCGTAAAAATGTTGCAAAGCATTTCGCGAATATTCGCAAAAGTCGTAGGATGTGGTGAGGTACGAAGCGCATCATGATTTTCGATCATGTGCCAATATTTGAGTGAGATATTCCATGGTATTTTTAAACCGATAGGTCACTCTTTTTGAAGTCGCGATTGCGTAGGATGCGGTGAGCGGTGCGAACCGCATCAATAGTGGGGTGGCACACGAACATCCATGATGCGGTTCGTAGTCCCTTCTATTCGAGAGTGTATCTCCTTTAGCTTCTTAAAATTACGCACATTAGATTCATTGTAGCCACACTTATTCAAGCCAACTATTATCATCTCAAGCAGCGGCTTCCATTCTCCAATAAATTCCGACTTACTAAGTTTAAGCGCACCTAAGTTATTTAGTAGGTTCTCAGTCTTCCCAATTACACTGACCCATTGTGCGTTAATAGTTAAACTATTACCTTGCCAAGACATATTCCATTGAGCATTAAAATCATTGGATGGCCACGTGATATCAAGATCACCATCTTGTTTGTCTAACAACACTTGAAGCATCATAAGAATATCAAGCAGTATCGTACTAATAGTATATTTATAATGTAGTGGAATAAAAACTCCAAGCCATACGATAAAGGCCGTTTCAGTATTAAATAAAAAACTAGTTTCAATACATTCATCTAATGTTTTATCTTCAGGATCTTTTAATCCAGAGAATTTAGGGTTACTTACTTGAATGCCAAATTTCATTATAATACCCAATAAATATATATATATATACTTACTCAGCAGGATAGCCATAGAATATTCCAGTGCTTTTGCAATAGCAGGTCCCTCTGTCTATTTCACTCAGTGCATTTCATTGTAACTAATCAGCGCCTTTATCCATGAAATCAGAATTCTTTCCTTGAAAAAGTAAAGTTAATGCTTGGGTTGCCGTTATACCTCGCTTACGATAGGTTGATATGTAGCTGCGAACTCGGCAAAAGACTTTGCGCCATCAAGGTATCGAAATCAATCGGAAACCTTTTGCTGATAAGTATTTCACTTCTGGTTTTAATCCTTAACCCACTTATCCAAAGGTAAATTTCTCATATTTTTAGAAAATATTTCTTTTGCATAATCCAAAGCCATCTGATTCTGTCCAGTGTATTGATCGTCTTCTTTAACACCACCGCCATTCCAATCGCATAGCCCACAAATATCATAATATCTCCTGGAGTCCAATGCTTATGATTGCAGCATGGGACACAGTGCACATCATAAGTTTCGAGTCCCATTATAGCTATGCATTTTTTTAAATTTGGTCTTGCCCTATTATATTGTTTAATTGCTATATTCATGATAAAAATAGAAGTTTGAATGGTAACTGATTGATGGGGGCTCAAAATATTCTATTTGTCTATCACCGAGACCACCAGTGAGCCGCTAAAATTTTCATAGCAGTTTTAGCTAGTATGCTGATGGCCTGTCTGACCCTGATCTCATCCCCTGCCTTGCGGTTTTTCTCCAGCAGGCGATAATCCCGCCTGAAGTGGTCAATCAGTTATGTGTTTTTAGCCCTAGACGCTCTATCTTTATAAAGTCACTATTTGATGGTCAGAAACATTTATAAATTTATTCAAAAAACCAAAATCTATAACCTAGTTAAATGTTTTTCACATTGCCTTAATCTTAAGCCACAACTAACTTAGTTGCATGTAGAATCTCTATGTTTCGCATTATTGTATTAAAGAGAAACATGGGAGTGGATTTTAAATGGAATACCGTAACCATCTTTATGATCCATTCGATCCGGTGGCGTTTTATTGCTGAGTTTTGGAGAGAGCCCGATGTACAACTTGGATTCATCTGCTGTGATTGGATGACAGTGGAAAGGGTGGTCCCCACGCTGAAGACATAGACAGAACATTTGAACAGTGCTACCAGGCTATGACTTGGGCGCGGCGTTTGAAATGGGGATTCAACATCGACGTACCGATTTGCCCGGCGATGTGTTGCCTGATGGTAGCTAACGAATCTGAAATAACTGCGAATGTGACCTAGCTAACTATCTTGATTATTGAGCTAGATATTGCGCTTGTGATGCAGGGTGGGACTGGTTATTCTCCCTATGTTTCCGAAGTTTTAAATACAATAACCATGCGCTCTGTACCAATACTAATTTTATCTGTTAATTAAATAAGAATAATTGTGTGCTTGAGTAAACGGTGCAGGCGATATCAAACTTTTGTTAAGAAAAAAAGGAGTTTAGCTATGAAAATCAGAAATATCATGGCACTACTATGTGTGTACATAGCTGTTGTTCTATTTGCATCAACGACCTCTGCCCAAACAATAACCTCAAATCAAACTGGCACCAATAACGGTTACTTCTATTCGTTCTGGACCGATTCTCCTGGAACGGTCTCTATGACACAAGGATCTGGCGGCAATTACAGCACCTCGTGGAATAACACGGGTAATTTTGTTGCCGGCATAGGATGGAACACTGGTGGGCGTAGAACAGTAGACTACTCAGGCAGCTTCAATCCATCCGGCAATGCATATTTGGCTCTCTATGGATGGACAAAAAATCCGCTCGTGGAGTACTACGTCGTTGATAACTGGGGTACTTATAGACCAGAAGGCACGTATATGGGCACCGTTATCAGCGACGGTGGTACATACGATATCTACCGGACGCAGCGCGTTAATCAGCCTTCCATTGAAGGCATAGCAACTTTTGATCAGTACTGGAGTGTCCGTCAGCAGAAGAGAACGGGGGGAACCATCACGACGGGTAATCACTTTGATGCATGGGCTAGCTATGGAATGAATCTGGGCACTCATAATTATATGATTCTCGCAACAGAGGGATACAAAAGCAGTGGGAACTCTAATATAACAGTGGGCGTCAGCACTGACACTGGCAATACTGATACTGGCAATACTGATACTGGTAATATTGAGGGCGACATCGTTGTTCGCGCACATGGCACAAGTGGTGATGAACACATCAATCTGATCGTTGGCGGCAACGTTGTAGCTGACTGGACCTTGAGCACCAGCCATCAGGATTACGCCTACACTGGTAATGCCTCTGGCGAGATAAATCTTGAGTTCGATAATGATGCTTCTGGCCGCGATGTCATTCTCGACTATATTGTGGTAAACGGCGAAACCCGTCAGGCGGAGGAGATGGAGCACAATACTGCCACCTATGATGGCAAATGTGGTGGTGGATCTTACTCCGAAACCATGCACTGCAATGGTGTCATCGGATTTGGCGATACCTACGATTGCCTCAGCGGCAACTGTAGCAGTGCCAATACTGATCCTAATCCATCTGCTAACATTAATACAGATGACAACACTGACACAAACACCAGTGGGGGCGTTTGCAACTGGTACGGCACCAATATTCCGATTTGCCAAGATACCAACGACGGCTGGGGTTGGGAGAATTCACAGAGCTGTGTTTCTGAAAGTACCTGCAATTTCACCGCCAACTGGTGGCAATGAGTGTGTGCTCAAGTCGTTCTGCTCCGGTGCGATATCCTCGTCCAGCACGAGGGTGTCTTCACCGGTACTATCGTGCACGATGTCCTGACCATCACTACAGCCGAACTCATAGCGATCGTTGCCATTGCCAAGCCCGCCATATAGTGTGAAATGGCATTATTTTGATTTTTTTGTTGATTGTGAGAGCCCAGTAATATTGGATATCAGGTCTTTAAAGTAAGGGTAGTAAATACGTCCCCAAATGGGATTCTTGTCGAACGAGTGAATTTGATTGTTAGACGAATCGATGACGACTGGTACTGCGAATCCTGCCCATTTCTTTCCTGACTTGAGCTTCTGGCAATACTCGATAGCGTCGGTATCGATTTGTGCAGACATAAGGATGGTGATGACGCCTAGGCCTGATTGTAACCCATGAGGCCATCCATTGTAGTGTTTCTTGGCGTACACAAAGGAATCGGCTTGTGCTGATTCAATGCTCTCAACGGTAACTTGGTCTTTTCCATAATCAATGGCCACGAGGAATGTATTCAGTTGAGTAGCAATCCATTGCCACTTGAACTTCTTGTCATAACCAATGACAGTTGGCCGACCATGTATTTGGTCCTCTGAGTAGAGGATTGATTGAGATTCTAGGCGTTTCTTGATTTCTTGTAGCGACATTTGCTTTCTCCTTTCAAAACATAAAGTTCATGTAAATGGCGCGCCCTTAGGAGCCTTCGGCAGGGCAATTGCACTACGTTGATCTTATGGGTATCTCGACAAGTTCCATAAGACCAACCTAGTGTGGTGCTTCATACAAATTGACGATTATAGCGTGACGCTAAGCGGTTAGCCGCTAGGCGCGTGCCGTCGGGAATGGCTTCTCCCTTTCCAAGGCGCGCAACAATGCGGATGACCGCTTAGCGTCTCGCCCGAAGGGAAGCCTGCTCAGGCCAGGATACTGCGTTGCAATGCTTGAAAAGGGCGAGC
>JARRQF010000441.1:0-3207 GCA_037382065.1 Candidatus Thiodiazotropha sp.
CTGTTCGCCCATCTGGGTAGCGGCCTGCGGGAGCGCCTGCAAAACTGGCGTCCCGGCATCGAACGGCTCAGCGCAATATTGCTGATGATTGTCGGGGTGGGTAACCTGCTGGCCTGAACCCAGAATGGAGACATGTGATTGCGGTGAGGCAGAGGTATAACTCAACAGGTCATCTGTCGGTATCCTGGATGGAGCGTAGCGGAATCCGGGGAAGTCGCCTCAACCGGGGAAGAGCAGCCCTCTAACCCGCCTTCCCACACCGCCTAGAATGCGGGTCCGCACTAGGCGATTCAACATGCATAGTGAAACTTAATCCATAGCTCCTTTACTGAAACAGCCCCTGTTGCGCCAACCACATATTGGTCATTCCCGATTGAGTGGCAAGAGGGTTTCTGAACGACCTTCAAGTGCCCCTGTTGTTGAACGGGTACAGGTATGGCCAACAAGGCCTCTCGATACGCGCAATGCTCTGGAATAGCACGCGCAGATCCTACATCTCGTGCTTATGTATATCCTGTTATTTAGGATGTTATCTGGTTAGTATATCCTGGATTTTCTGGAAATTTGCTTGCTATTGTGATTATTCTCTGGAAACTTGAAAACTCTTTGTTAAATACTCACTATGATTGAATCCCCTATAGATCTAGAAAGCTATGTGCAGCATGTTTATTCCTCGCTGATGAATTTAAAGGATGAGGGCGTAGTGGTGAGCAGAAATGCTATCATGATTGGCAAATCAGGTGCGAAGCATGAAGTAGATGTCTTTTACCAATTCGAAAGAGCTGGCTTAACTCATAAAGTTGCAATCGAGTGTAAATTCACAACTCGTCCAGTCGAAAAAGCTGATGTACTGGAGTTTCATTCAAAAGCCAAAGATATTGGCAATATTCAACCGGTTTTTGTTAGTAAATCTGGCTACCAGAGCGGGGCCATAGATTATGCCAAGCACTATGAAATACAGCTCTTAAAGCTAGATGATCTACCAACACTTAATATATTACTTGCAAAGCGAATAGAGTCAGTGGCGCTACCCTCTGAAAGTGATCTTGGTGAGCCCTTTTGGGTTCTTATGGAGCTTGATAATGGTAGTTTAAGTGGTTCTTTTTATGCTGTGCCTCAAACTATTAACGGCAACAAGCAAGTTGTTCCTCTATTTTTTTGTAAGAGCGATGCTGAAACTATGCACTCGCACCTCAAAGATAAAAGTGAATTTGTGGTAAGGGGTGTACCTCAGCATATGCTTAAATTTACTATCGGCATGGGTAAAGGCAACGTAATGTTCAGTCTTATGTATTACCCTCCCGAGAATGGTCAGTGGCCAGGAGAGCTAATAACTCCAGAAGATCTAGAGGCTAGATTTTACCACGGAAAACGTATTTAACAAAAATGCTGCACTCGGACAAATTACTCGCTGCGCTTTCAATTTTCCGGTGAGCAAGGCGTTAGCCATGAAAAAGAACTGCCGTCACTGCCACTTTCTTGCAAAAGAGTATCGTGATGAGTCAGGTCATGTTTATACGACCTCCTTAAGCAAAGAGGAACGTAAAATGGCTGAAACAAACCCTGGCGATTTAGTAAAAGACCACTACTCATTGAACTGCCATATGGGTGTATGGGATGAGGGTGTTGCAGGTTCAAAGGAAGAGCGAAATGAAACCATAAACCTCGTACCAAGAAATTCTGGTTGTTTTTTCTTTCCACATCACGCAGCAATGCTCTTTCCAGCAGCGCAGGAACTCCAAAGGCGTGCAGAGGAGAATTCACAACTGAAACGCTCAAATATGTATACCCGTATTGGTCTTTGGGTTGCCACCGGTGCTCTTGCAGTAAGCGCTCTGGTCGAAGCGTTTAAAAGTGGCTAAAAATGTATAACGAGACACGGGATCTCGTTAATATAGCTGTTATGTTCAGGAAGAATGAAGTGCGCATCACCATACTAAGGCACGGCAAACCGGACTTTGAGTGGGAAAGAAGTGTGAGGGGATCTGATTTCAGGTGGCTAGAAAGTGCCTACGAATCAGCTGGAATTGTCGGTACGCCGCCCAAAATACTGGATCGTTTGGTGGATTCGCACAATGTGGTAATTTGTAGCGATCTTCCGAGATCAATCGAATCCACGAAGGCCCTGGGTGCTAAAACAATTCATGTTTCCTCGCCGATATTCCGCGAAATGAATCTCCCTTATTTCAATGAAGTTTCCGTGAAACTGCCTTTGAAGCTATGGGTGATCTTTCTTCGTAGCGCCTGGTTCCTTGGCTTTTCTCGAAACACCGAATCATTTAGTTCCGCTAAGTCCCGAGCAAAAGAAGCATCTAACCAGCTTGTTGAGTTGGCTGCTCAGCACAACAGTGTTCTTTTTATTGGTCACGGGTTCCTGAATCACTACGTGGCAAAGGAGTTAATTGCAAATAACTGGGTTGGCCCAAGAACTCCGGGAAAGAAATACTGGGAATACGGAACTTATGAGTACGTATGAACATAATCGGTTAAGGGCGGGTCTCTAACCCGCCCTCCCCATACCACCTAGCATGCGGGTCCGCACTAGGCCGTTCATCAAGCATAGTGAAACTTTGTCCATAGCTGTCGTACTGAGACGAGCCCCTGTTGCGCCAGCCACTTGTTTGTCATTCCCGATTGTGTAGCAAGCGTTCTTGCCAGACGATACGGCCCCTGGCGTGCTATCTAGACACCCACTTTAAGAAGCCGAATTTTACTTACGGGTAGAATCGGATTAAAAGTTGACACATCCGGGTTACCTCTCTGTATAAGAAGGGGCATATCTTTCTGCCAAAATCAACGCTTTTTGAAATTCCGCATGCAAGTCATTGATCTGCTCGGCTTCAGTTTCCCTGATTTTTGCTTCCGCGCGTTGCTCCGAAGTAATATAGGCATCAACTACAGAATATTGCTGCAAGCAAGCCGCCTCGATGCTCGCATAGTGAATCTCTTTCTTTTGCAACGCATCCATATCAAGCTTCCCTTCACTGTATTCACGCTGCAGCTCAATGGCCGCCTCTCCTGGATATTGGTAGGGCAAATTATTAGTCAACATGCAACTTCGCCATGCTTCCAATGTACCTTGAAACTACTCGTCCTGACTAGCAACTGTGGCAATATTATTGACAAGAGCTTGCGTTGCAATTTGGTTTTCTACCTGCTTCAAGCTACTATCATAGATTTCACGCCGCGCATTCGACAGACACGAAT
>JARRQF010000442.1:0-8567 GCA_037382065.1 Candidatus Thiodiazotropha sp.
AGCCATTCCCGGCGGCACGCGCCTAGCGGCTAACCGCTTAGCGTCACGCTATCATCGTCAATTTGTATGAAGCACCACACTAGATTCTCTTGTCCCTTGGCATGTGCATACTTATTAAACCTAAAAAGATCAGTTGGACAGCGTGAAGGGTGCGTTTGTGGTGGTGCAGGGCAAGGGTCGCTCCTGCACATTCACGTTGTAGCGTGATTCACCCAGTAGGTGACCATAACCATCGAAGCTATTTTCTTCAAAATCAGAAACCTGTTATTAGAAGGGAGCGGTCAACTGATTTTTTTAGGTTAAAGCTTTGCTAGGGTACTTTATGAGTGGTTAAATGGAGTAGATATCAGGCAATAGGTAGGCCCAAAAAAGAGCACAAGTTCTTACACCTTTTAGCCCTTAATGCTGGGGCAGGAACCTACCTTACGACTTTTGCGACACCCTCCCTTGCGGGAGATGGCCAGGGTGAGGGGAATATAAAATAGCGTAAGCGCAGCTACACCACTATCATGAAATGTGTCATGCGAATGCCTGCCGCTTTCTGAGATTGAGTACGAGTTACCACTCAAAAAATCAAATTCATCATTGCTATCATCACAACAAGAAATAGTATCGTCATGATACCGCCAGCCTTCATGAAATCCACCACCCGATAACCGGCGGGTCCCATAATCAATGCATTCACCTGATGGGTAGGTATCAGAAATGAGTTGGAAGTCGCAATGGCCACCGTTAACGCAAATACCGCTGGGTTAGCACCAGCACCAATAGCGATGTTCACAGCAAGCGGTACAAGTAACACAGTCGCGCCGACATTTGACATGACAAGCGTAAAAAAGGTGGCGAGTGCTGCTACTGCAGTCTGGATAACCCAGATAGGCATATCCCCCACAACAGTCAGTACCTGCTCGGCAATCCATTTAGCTGTACCTGTTGTCTCCACAGCCAGCCCCAAAGGAATCAGAGAAGCAAGTAAAAACACAGTTTTCCAGCTCACAGCATCATATGCCTCCTCAATTTTCAGCACTCCGCTCAAAACCATGCCCATGGCACCGGTTAGAAGTGCTACTGAGAGACGAATATCACTAAACAATACCATAAAAAGGGAAATAGCAAAGAAAATTGCAGCAGGCAAAATTTTGTTTTGGCGTATCTCCTCCTCATGTGGATACTCCGTTGTAACCACTACGAAGTCGCGGTCTTTTTCGACTCGCTCCAAGGCATTCCAGGAAGTATGAACAACCAATGTATCTCCCGCATGAAACGGCATACTACGGATATCCTCCCCTTCACGCATAGTAACACCATCACGGTGCAGCCCAATCAATGCTAACCCATAGGTCTTACGCATCCAGACGTCACGCGCACTTTTACCAAGAAGGCTCGATCCAGGTGGAATAACCAGCTCTGCAATACCTGATTTAACTGGAGAGAGTGATTCTGGAAAGGTTCTCAATCGGCGGCGCTTTTTAAGATTATATTTCTCTACAAAGAGGTCTCGGTCTTGAGGATCAGCTACGACACCGAGCACCATACCCGGCATAAATTCAATATCACGAGCAACAGTTCCAGGCCCAACCCGGGCCTCTTCTCCCGATCTTTTCGTGGCAATCACTCGAATTCGATATGTCGTCTCAACATCATCAAGCTTCTTACCAACCAGCTCACTACCATCTGTAACAACCATCTCATTGATAATAAAATTGACACCATAAACATCATGAAAGTAGGCCATAGGATCTGTACCTACGGTACTGCTTTCACTTTTCGTTTTCGGCAGCACAAATCTACCAGCTACGACAAAATAACCAATACCAATAACAACCAATGTAACGCCCACAGGCGTAACGGAAAACAGCCCCCAGGTTTCCATCTGCTGCGAAGCCGGCAGCGCTTGATTGGAGGTAAGAATCAGATCGTTGAGTAAAATCAATGGACTGGATCCAACCATCGTCATGGTACCCCCTAGAATGGCAGTAAACCCCATAGGCATTAGCAGGCGAGACATGGGTAATCCAGAACGTGCCGAAATACGGGAGACTACCGGCAGGAAGAGCGCCGCTGCACCGACATTTTGCATAAACGATGAAATAAAACCGACTGTTGCCGAAATAATTGGAATGATGCGTGATTCAGTGGTGCCACCAATCTTTAGAATAAAGGCAGCAACTTTTCCCATAATGCCAGTTTTATCGAGACCGGCACCGATAATCATCACGGCGATAATAGAGATAACCGCATTTGACGAGAAGCCATCAAACAGATGCCTGTTATCCACCAAGCCCTGCTCCAGCCCCATCATCGGTGCTAACATTGACGTCAATCCCAGCAATACCATGACGGAAGCTGCCGCCACATCGACGCCCACTATCTCAAATGCAAAAAGATAGATAGTCAGTACCAGAATAGCGCTGACCCATGCGATTTCCACGCTGGGTACCACGCTGGAAAGAAACAGCGCCAGAATAGCAAATACCACTGCTGCAACAAGCTGTTTTCTGGTTACAATACCAGGAGAGGGAACTGTTCGATCTTCATCCGCAAGCTTATTCATTCTCAAACTCTTATCATTACTGATATCCTGCGCATTATTGGATAATTAATTTTTTCGAGGCCCTTACCCAAGCAACAGTAAAAAACAGGCTGCTTTGGCCATGCCTTTTTGATGCATGTATATCTTGTCGTCTGACACCACAATCAGAGACAAAGCTGGTGCGCTGTTGGGTGAAATATTTGATTTAAGCCGAATAGAGTTTATTTAGGCCATTAACTAAGCCTAACTTGACATCCTCGCCGCCCAAAAGAACAGCGATTCCTACGATGTCCGCGCTCTTCATCCCTGCCCTGAACGACGGAGCTTTTCGCGCAGTTGGGTAATACTACCATTGCTAAATTATGGCATCCACTGCTTTCACGCTACCATGCCAACCAGAAAAGGCCCTATACTATTGTTTATCATTCACCCAACCTGAAAATTATGGCCATCATTATTTCCCACTATGCCAACATGGATTATTCTCACTAACATCATGATATTTTTTAACCATGAAATTCACCAATAGCTTTACCCATCTCGACACGATATTTTACGAAAGGGTTTTACCCGAGCCCGTTCCAAAACCTACTATTTTTCTATGGAATAGCTGCTTGGCGAAAGATCTCTCTCTGACGGATGATCTCGACTCTTTGCCAGAAGATTTTACTCAAGTATTTTCAGGAAATACCATCCTAAATAGCTCTGAACCAATAGCACTTGCTTATGCTGGTCACCAATTTGGTAGCTTTGTACCGCAACTTGGGGATGGTAGAGCCCATCTCCTAGGCGAAATAGTTGATTGCTTTAACCAAACAAAAGAGGTTCAGCTAAAAGGTTCTGGACGAACACCTTTTTCTCGAAATGGCGATGGGCGCTATGCATTGGGACCAGCCATTAGGGAATACATTATGAGCGAATCAATGCATGCCTTGGGCATTCCGACTACCCGAAGTTTAGCGGTAACGACCACAGGTGAAACGGTTTATCGTAAATCTCCTCAGCCTGGCGCTATCTTGACCCGCATCGCCTCCAGTCATATTCGTGTAGGAACCTTTGAATACCTTGCTGCTAAACAAAACCATCAAGCACTCAAGCAGCTAAGTGAATTTACCATTTTTCGTCACTATCCAGACCTTATTGAAGCGGGAGAAGAGAAATTCTCCCTGCTCCTCAAACAGGTTATCGAACGTCAAATAAAGCTCGTGATTGAGTGGTTACGTGTGGGATTTATTCATGGCGTGATGAACACTGACAATACGGCCATATCGGGTGAAACCCTAGATTTCGGCCCCTGTGCCATGATGGGCATATACAATCCAGAAACCGTCTTTAGTTCGATCGACAAGCAGGGCCGATACTCATATGGCAATCAACCTGCAATGGCGCACTGGAACATGGCTCGATTTGCTGAAGCCATTCTGCCACTCATTGATACTAATGAGGCACGAGCCATAGATATTGCTGGCTCACAAATTGAGACTTTCTCAAAGCGCTTTAAGGAAGAGTATCTTTTGATGATGTCGAAAAAGTTAGGCTTATTACAACCACACCCAGCAGACCATAAACTAATCTTCGGCCTGTTAGAGAGTATGCAGAAGCAACAACTTGATTACACGATAATTTTTAATCAATTAACGCAATCACTTTCATTAAAATCAGCTGAACAGCACCTGCATCAAGAGCTGGGGAACTGGTACACTGCGTGGAAACAGAGGGTTGAGAATCAGCCGCAAACTCTTTCTGACTCACAAGCGACAATGAAGCAAGTCAATCCAGTTGTAATCCCCAGAAACCACCACATGGAAAACACCATCACTACCTGCCTTGAAAGTAGCGATGCCCATGCAGCAGAAGAGTTTCTAGAAATCCTGAGAACCCCTTACAATGTAACCAATAAAACGCCCCCATTTCAGGCGGCGGCAAAAGACAGTGACATAGGATACCAAACCTTCTGTGGCACTTAGGCTAGTGATGGACATCCCAGCGCAATGATGTTGAATCAATCAAAGGTTCTTTAGAAAAAGAGCTTGACTGATAGCTACTCGAACTCAGGGTCGAAAGTCGGATCATCTAATAATTTACGCAAATACATCAGCTCTCGATGTCTTTCTATCTTGCGTCTTGCATCAAGACTCTTATCTGAGGTCGGCAGATCCTCTGAAATGAGCTCAGAAGAGACCTCGTCAATATCATCTAGCATGGAATCATCAAAATCTTTACTCATAATTCAACCTAAAAAGATCAGTCGAACATGGATTTATGGGAAATCCTAGTTGCTCTGAAAGCTAGGCAAGATTAAACCTGACTCAGAACGATTGAAAAACAAAAAATATTTATTGTCACGATAAGCAACATCAATTAAAACTAGCTAGTACTTTTCATGACTAACCAGCGGCAGATCACTTTTTGCATCGATAGAAGCCATAATATCAGCTTTAAATACAATAACTTAACCACATACAATGGACACAACGCTTCTCAAAACATTTCTAGAAGTAGCAAAAACCCGTCATTTTGGCAAGGCTGCCGATGCGCTATACGTCACCCAATCGGCTGTCAGTGCAAGAATCAAACTCCTGGAATCCAATTTGGGCGTTGAACTGTTCATTCGTCGGCGTAATGATATTCAACTCACACCAGCGGGGATGCGCCTGATCAGGCTTGCCGAGACAATTGTAAATGGATGGGAGAGAGCCAGGCATGAGATTGCACTTGGTGAAAAGGGCAGTGAATCCATTGCCCTGGGATGTCCGTTTGATCTATGGGGAATCCTACTACGTAATTGGGCTATCTGCCTGCGCAATCAGTCACCCAACTTAGTATTACAGATTGAGGTACAGCCTTCTGAGATTCTCATATCCCGCCTGGTCAATGGCCTGATCGATCTAGCAATACTATTCGAACCACCTCAAATTTCTAATGTGATCACAAGACAAGTGGCAGAAATCCCGCTCATACTTGTTACCTCCCAACCCGAGACCAGGATGCAGGAGGCCATGGAGCAAAATTACTACATGGTCGACTGGGGGAGTGTTTTCGCTCTACAGCATGCTGGATACTTCCCGGATATTCCACCTCCAGCCGCAAGAGTGGCATCTGGCACCCTAGCACTGGATTTAATACTTGAAACAGGCGGATCTGCTTACTTGGCGCAGCAGATGGTACAGCAACAGTTAGATAAGAAGCGGCTATTCATTGTCACCGAAGCACCAATTATCGAAAGAACCGCATTCGCAATCTATCGACCAGAAGACGATAATAAGGGATACCTGAAGCATGCACTTAAAGTCATGAGCGAATACAGTTATCACAAACCATGAAACTTCGTTTTTTTGGGTTTAACCTAAAAAAATCAGTTGACCGCTCCATTCTAATAACAGGTTTCTGATTTTGAAGAAAATAGCTTCGATGGTGATGGTCACCTACTGGGTGAATCACGCTACAACGTGAATGGCACGCTTGTGGCGGTACATGGCGGCGTTGCAACTCCTTGGAATAGCGGGCTATTCCGCGTCGTTGCGTCTTGCCCTGCACTACCGTGGTGTGTTGATCTGAAGCTGTAGCAATCTGAGTGTTTAACTCGGTAATGCTTGAAACCGATTTAACGATATTATTCAACGCATCACCAGCCCTGCTCGCCTTCTCCACCGTCTGTTTGGCAGCAGTTAGCCCACCACCCATCACCTGGGCCGCATTGCGGGTTCCCGATTGTAGATTTTCGATAATATTGTGGATTTCACTGGTTGAATCCTGAGTCCTTTTGGCCAAGGTACGTACCTCATCAGCAACAACAGCAAATCCACGCCCCTGCTCGCCTGCACGTGCCGCCTCAATCGCTGCGTTTAATGCCAGCAGGTTAGTTTGATCGGCTATACCTCGAATAACATCGAGTACTGAGCCAATAGACTCACTATCTGCTTCCAGTCGATTGATTACTTCTGCAGCATTGGATACTTCTTTGGACATCGAATCGATGGCATTCACAGTCGCAGCCATGGCATCCTGCCCCTCTGCCGCTTCGCTGTTTGCCTCACGAGCTGCAGATGCCGCTGAATCTGCGCTTTGAGATATCTCCAGCACGGTAGCTGTCATCTCCGTAATCGCTGTCGCAACCTGCTGAGTTTCCATGCGTTGCTTGTTAACATTTTCACTATTTTGATTCGCAAGCTCTTTCAAGATATCGGTCGCATCATTAAGTTCAACCATCGATTCTCGGGTATGCCCTAATGTGCTTTGGATTTTGCTAACAAACATATTGAAAGCTCTGGCAACCTGATTTATCTCATCATCTCCCTTTTCAGGAAGGCGGTGAGTGAGGTCACCCTCTCCTGCTGCGATATCTTGCATCGCCCCCATCAAATGATTGATTGGAAAAATAACTCGCAAAACAAAGAAAACGCATAAAGCTATCAGTATCAACGCCCCTATGATTGTCATCGTAACGATTTGAGTCCAAACCAAGCTCGTTTCGCTTACCTTGATGGTCTCTTCAGCCTCCAGACTGGATTTCGAGCTTTGCTTATTGACAAGCGCAAAGTTGGTTTGCAGATTAGTTGTAATAGATGCCGAAATATTATGCAGAGATTCGGCAACTCTTTCCCCACTACTACTAACCAACTTACCAAACCTGCCTTGCATCTCAGATATACGTTGATTCACCGCCGCAACTGTCACGCCTAAGCGGATGGTACCTAGCTCCTTTCCTTCAAATATCACCGGCCGGACAATCTCCTTGATATTTGAATCTTTTGCAGAAGCGGATAACAGTTTATCAAGCGGCGTTCTACCTTCACCTTTTTCAAGCAGCTCTTTGACGATTGGATTATTTCGATTGATATAGCGGGTAAATGACCTTTTTCCGCCTGGTCTCATGTAGACAGCATAGATAACGCGTTGATTTTTATTGGCAACCTTCACATAGTTAACAAGTGTAGAGAACTTATTGCCAAGTATCGCTTCAGCAGATACTGCCGCAAGCATATTAGCCATGGCATCAGCAGTTTCGATCAAGGAGTCTTTCAACACCGTTTCAGTCACTGAAAGCTCGCTTTGTATACTAGCAGTCAAGTAGTCAGTAAGCTGTTTGCTACTCTCCTTTTCAGTTCTTGCCACGGCAGAAGTGACTTGCCAGAGATTCTCATCGAGCATCTCCTCAATATTTTTCTGCCCAAATTGCAGACTCTTAGAAACCTCGTTATGAAGGGAATCAAATCCATTGGTTGTCAAATAGATCGAGATTCCAGATAGCAACAGCACGCCAAGTGAAATTGCTCCTACCATCAGTTGGAATAGCTTCCCCTTTGCGTAATTCATTGTTGTTACCACCTTCATATATACCTCCTCCTTTCTGCTGTAATAGAGACTAAACGAGTTAATCTATTTATAGGCGCCAACCTTTAGTAACTTTTGCAGATCTTCAACTTCGGTATAGTCAAGTGGTGCTGTCCAACCAATGATTTTTGCACTGGTAGCTGCTTTGTCGTCTTTTTTCATCTCAAGCAGCGCCTTGGAAACACGCTCCGCCGCCTTATCGGATGTATCAGAGATTTTGGCAAAAGGCCATTCAGGATAGAGCGCAGTGCTCACCACAAAGGGGAAGTCTGGATATGATTTTTCACTGATGATTTTGAATTCCGACATATCAATATCACCAATGGAAGCCATACGCTCCAGAGTATCAGTACGTACAGTACCGGCATCAACCTGACCATTTTGAACGGCAAGGACAACATTGTCATGTTTTCCACCAAACTGGAGTGTTGCAAAGTCTTTCTTAGGGTCAATACCTTGATCGAGTAGTTCCTTATAAGCCATTTGCCAACCACCAAAGGAACTCTCCTTAACTGCCATAAAATTCTTACCCTTGATATCCCCTGCGCTATTGATGTCATCTCTATCTATATATGTAAAAATCACACCACCGAATGATTTCAGTGCCGCATCCTGACGCGAATTGATCATCGTAGCAACAGGGCTCGCCCCATATTTGACCTTAGCTGTTACATACATTGAGGAGTTAACCAGAAAATAG
>JARRQF010000443.1:0-3192 GCA_037382065.1 Candidatus Thiodiazotropha sp.
CAAGATTTTTTCTCGTTCCCACGCTCTGCGTGGGAATGCATACTCTGGGTGTGGGGTGTCTCTCGGCTTGCGGCCAGAGCGGGATGTGCGTGCCCAAGCGGTATTAGCTTGAATGTCTGGATAGCCCGTTTTTGTTTACTTGTCCTCTTTTCTTTCGATAAATTATATATGCAAAGAAAAGAACGCCACCTAAAAAAATAGAAGAGCCGAATATTAATGCAATAGCAGTCCCTACGATACCCCCGGGGCCTCCTCCGGGACTAATCCAGCTGCTTGGATCAATATTATAGGAAATTACAGGGCTTGCACCAAGTGCCATAACTAGCATGCCAGCAGTATAACTTGTTTGTTTATGTAGTTTGTAAATAAAAATCTCTATGCCGATAATGATAAGCGCGACGAAAAACGCTGCTGTACATATATACAAAGAAATAATTTGCCTGAATCCATAGTGGTTTTATAAATTTCCATTTAGTTTTGCTAATTTAGGGTCCGTAATTTGACAGAGATGGACCCTATAAATTGGACAGCACGGTAAGTGCATCCTCGGCTATGCCGCCTCCCTTACGGCGGCTTGGTAATACACACTGTCCGGCGTCTGCCTGTCAAGCGACTGATGCCGGCGTCTACGTTTGTAGAAGGCAAACGGTCTAGCAACGTGCGGGCGTCATCGATACTCTTATAGGCTTTCAGTTACACTTCCTCGTACTTCACACTGCGCCACAGCCGCTCGACGAAGACATTGTCGACCCAGCGGCCCTTGCTGTCCATGCTGATTTGGATGCCATGCGGTTTGAGGGTGCTGATGAACTGGCTGCCCTGATCGGAGTTGAAGATCTCGGGTGCGCCGTGGTTCTCAATTGCCTCCTCTTGTGTGCCTGATTTGCCAGGCTGAGGTTGCGCTTGGGATGCAGCGCTACCAAACCCATGGTGCACATCAGACGCTGTATGCGTTTGCGGTTGACTCGGTAGTCCTAATCTTCGAGTCCCGGATACAGCGACTACCGTAGTGGGGGTGTTCAAGGTGGCAGCGGTCGGTCAGCCTCTTCAGTTCAAGCTGTTCCTCACCCACAGGCTAGGCCATGTTATAGTAAGTCGATCGTGGTAGCACCAAAAGCTCGCATTGACGAGTGACTGGCAACGGATCCGTCTGTTCTACCATTTCTTCCTATGGGGCCGTGAATCCGTTTGAGCCCGGGTTTTAAAAAATCTTTTCTATCGTTTATTGACCGATCTTGGCGTGCAGTTGATAGACCGTTTCGTTCGTGTCTTCAGCCTTCTTGGTGCCTTTTCCGAACACATCGGGTGCGTCGCTATAGCAAGCTGTTTTGTTATACATAATTGTGTTTGTTATCCTCGTGATGTCCTGGCTATTCGCGTCATTGTAGGTATTTCTTTAAAGATCGATCAGGTAAGTAAAGCGCGTTCAAACACTGCGATATACTCAACAAAAAAACCGATGTATAACTTTCGTTGAATTAATTTTATTGTTATTTTTAATGAAAAATTATGGTTATATTTGTAATGATAAATTAAGGTTTTAATGAAATAGAGAATTTTATTAGAGGTTATCAATATCCAGTATGGGTAAATAACAGTGTGTTGTCTGAAAATGAATTAGATGAACTAAGGAAGTCTGGGCTGGATATCACCAGTTTTAATTATTAAATAGATAAAGAGAATGGGAAAGGGCAGTTTCGGTCGCAAATCCAGGGGAGAAATATTTGAATGAAGCCAGATAACGGGCTATTAAGGCGAATCCTGCCTCCAGTTTCCTGTCTTGATATACAAGGGTATTGCGTTTATCCTTCATATACTTTTAGAGGGAAGCTGTACATTAAAAACAGGAGGTATGTTATGCCTTTAAAATTATTATTGATTTCTATGTTAAGTGTTTTTTTATTTGCTAACGCATTGCAGGCGGAGCCATGGCAATCGTCAGGCGACTACGTCTGGAAGTCCATAGCTTTGAGAACAGCGGCTCAATACGAGCAGGGCTTTAGCGGCGGGGAAGGCTTTCAAGTGGTTTGGGACATTAAGTATACTCCCGACAATGCTCAAAACATATACATGAGTACTGATACATCTAGAGTATGGAGAAGTAAGGACGGAGGAGAAAACTGGGAGTCGATCTCACAAGGGTTAAAAAGCGTCGGTTGTCTTAGCTTGTTTGTCGATAGGCAAGATCCTAATGTAGTCCTCTGCGCCGGATTTAAAGCTAGCCATGGCGACCATATTTATCGCACAACCAACGGGCTATCTAAAGAAGTTACTTGGAGCAAGGCTACAACTACCACTGAAACTGACTTTCACACCGGTGCGGGAAAGGTGAGCCTTTTAACAGGACAGAACTTGTTCGCCCAGAAAGAAGGTACACATACTATGTTTGCCGGAGTGCAGAATGGCAAAGGAGTGCTTGTCAGCAACGACAAAGGCGCGACTTGGGAACAGATACAGTTCACTGAAAGCGATATATCCGCGAACGATATCGGCTATGTCGTGAATATGATGCAAAATCCACATAACCCGGAAGTAGAACTCTGGGTTGCTTCCCGCAGTGGATTTTTTAAGATAACTGAATCGCATCTCGGTGAATACTACTGTGAGGAAATAAAACCGGAAGATAGTAAACTGCCCTCCAAATTCACAGGATGGAAACGTATAGACAATTACACCCGCGGTTCAAAAACATCCCTTGACTCAATGGTATATGCAAGCGCACCTGCATCGGTAAGAGTAGACTATGATGGGACCACTGCAACAAACTATTGGCACACCCAATGGAATGACATTCGTGTGACAGCGGGTGAAAGCTATACGATTGAAGGTGAGATTCGAACGGACAATATGGATGAAGGTGATTATGAGTATAAGGGGGCCTGTATAAACGTTGAAGATGGAACAGAAGAATGGAATACAGACCCAATTAAAGGCACCACAACTAAAATCGTCGATAACAAAACTGTCCACGCTTTTAAAAATGTAAAAAAGGTATTTACGGCTACTACAAATAGTGTGAATGTAAGACTTCGTCGATACCCCGGCTCTGCTATTGTCGGCACGACTTGGTATGACGATGTCAAGTTGTATTTGACCAATGATGAAGACAAGACCAATTTGCTTGTTACAGATAAAGGCACGGAAGCATATTCTAAATTCTCAGGGGATACCCCGACGGCAATCTATTTCGGA
>JARRQF010000444.1:0-3191 GCA_037382065.1 Candidatus Thiodiazotropha sp.
GTGAAATCAGCCTCATGCTGAGAACTGAGGGTGGCTCCTGCTTCACATACAGCGAGATGTTTGGGGGTTCTGTGCCTGAAAACACTAATTTTCAATATTTAAGGTGACGGTATAAGCCAAATATCAATAGGCGGTTGTTGACAAAGTTTAGATCGACTTTAGAGTGGGTGTCTTCTCTATCTTATTTAGAGTGGGTGTCTTCTCTATCCGGGATGATACGAGTAAATCGCGTCAGGTTTTTCTTGACTTGGGCACCAGCGCGGCAGTAGATATTTCCCTGTTTTTTATGACATTGTCAAGCTGCTGCTAGGGTAATTCCCTATATCTTTAAGAGTTCGTAATGAGTATCTTAAGTAATATAAGGCATTATGCATAATTGTAATTCAATCAATGATCGGAATACTGCTTTCTACATGAATGTGCAGCTGCATAGAATTTAAGAAGCACTCAACATCAGTCAGATTATAATGTTATTCAATAATCAGTAAGCGATTGTGCTAGTAGTTTATGTTAAAGGATTGGCAAAATGACAAATTCCATAGTAAATAATAATACTTCGGTTAGCTCACACTCTTTGGGATTTTCTTCGGATTCAGAATCTCTTAATGCTGACAACTCACACAGTGACAAATCAGCATCTCAAGGTGAAAAATATGGACATCAATTATGTAAAAGCAGCCCATCAACTGATTTGTGGAGTAACTTCTCAACATTAAGTGACAAAATTAGTAATTTTCAAACAGATAGTGAAATATTAAGAGCAGCTCCTACTACGGAAGATAATCTAATAAACTCGCCTACAACTGCAGAAATACTAAGTGGAAAATCTGGACATACAGATAGAAAAGAAAATGATTGCTCACTATCTGATTTTAACTTTGAAAAGAATATTGATTGCGATGTGAGTATTTATGCTAATGAGTCTAAAAGCTTTCACATTGGTCGTTTTCAATTTCAGTATACAAAACCTAATTTTGATGCAAGTTCTGAGAAAATGAAAGCAGGAGGAGGAGCTGGATTATCTACCGGTATAACTTTAGCTCATGCTAACCCAGAGTTGAAAATAGGTGAGATGGGAAAAGTTGATGCAAGATTTAGAGTTGGAGTTGCGAATGCAGGTGCAAAAGCTGAAGGAAAAGTACAAGTCGATTTATTAAATCCTAAAAATACTGGTGTAAGTATAAAAGGTGATTTAGGTGCTGAAGCGCTGCTTGGGGATGCGCGTTATTCTATGGATTTTAAAATAACACCAAAGACAGTTGGTGATACATTAGCTGGAATTTACAATGATTACGTTGATCCTGTGGTTGACTATGTTGCTGGTTCTGATGTTCCGGAAATACCAAGTGTCCCAGAAGAGTATGATCATGGTATCGCTGTTTCGGGGCACGCAACTACAGGATTTGGTGGAGCTGCAAAAATCGCTGGTGAACTGGAAATTGGAAATGGTAAAGGTGTTAAGTTTGGTGCAAAGGCTAAATTAGGGATAGGGCCAGTACTTGGCGCAGGTTTTACTGTTGGGGTGAAGTAACATTATTATGCCTTCAATTCGTGACTCAATCACGAAGAAGATGATATGGTAAATGATAAATCACAAGGTATGGTATAGGCCACTGGATCTACCAGACAGATACACTGCATTGATTAATAGCATGAGATCAAATATATACTACTCTGTGAACATGTTTAATTCAGACTTAAGCGCTTGTTTCTTGGATATTTTACGAGGGTTTTTGTTATATATTACAATAACTTAAAGTTACGTAGAAAAGTAGTAAGTTTTCTTTGGCGCTGGAGATGGGTGATAATTCTCACTTCTAGTGTATTGGTGTTTATTTTTGTTGATAACAGTTTGTTAAATTTAACTGATGATCCCGGATTCAACAATAGGGATATTCGGTATAAGTTTGCAATTGTTTTTGTTGCGTTAGTAGCTCAACTTATCGCGTCATTAATCTGCATATTACACTCACTTGTCAGTGGTCGAATGAAATGGCTTTTAGGTCTTTTTCTGTTACCACCAATTGCTTTTATATATCTATTTACTAAGTCTGGTGATTTAGATGAATATAAGACCAACTAAGCCTTGTACATTAGTCGTAGTTAAGCATAAGGAGAAAAAACGCAACTCCCTTCCCTATCAAGGCAGAAAACTGAGGGAAGGATGCACTGGAATCATTCGCCTATCCGGACTTAATCGATTCAACATCCTGGGTTTCAGGCCTTCCGGCTTAATTCAGATAACAGGCAAGAGTAGAGATACTCTACAGCAGGCGTACTATACAGACACCCACCGCAATACAAGCCACTGTTAAGGAATTATCATCTCAACGAAACTAGGAATATCCTTGTCATAAATGGCTGACACAAAAACTTGCATCGATTATTTCAATGTGGTTGCTGTAGTGGTCAAGTATTTTTGGCCACAGTTTTATGTGCATTCCAGTAATTTGTTCGATTAGGCGAAATGAACTGGGTAGTATGTGCAAGCCCCGATTATTTGAGCAAAAATGGCATGCCAAAAGAACCGACAGACCTACTTCAGCATAATTGTCTTTACTATCAGAATAGCCTAAGCAAATTTCGTAATTGGTTGTTTATGGGGGAAAACGGAGAAGAGGAAGTATCTATTAGTGGCTCCCTTTCAATCAATGACTCGACAGCCCTGGTACAAGCAGCTGAAGCTGGTCAAGGTATTGTTTGGATTGACAGGAATTCACTTGGTGATGCGCTTGAAACCGGTCGACTTGTTCAGATCCTGCAAGACTATTCCCTGGGACTTGGTTACCCAATATACGCGTTATATCCCGCGCGTCACTACCTTCCAGAAAAAACACGAAAATTTCTCGATTTTTTATCAGAGTTCTTCTCAACAAGCATACAGTAATATAGGCAAACAATATCAGTATTCACTATGAAACAGGATCTAATTACTGAGATCAATGATCATCTCATTATTATTCGTCTGAATCGACCTGATAAGAAAAACGCCCTGACTGGCGAAATGTATGACGGCATTTCAGATGCGTTGACACTGCTTGAAGAGGATCCCAAGCTTCGGGTTGCGGTGATCATCGGCACACAGAAGTGCTTTACCGCAGGCAATGACCTGGTTGATTTTCTCAATAACATCGGGATCGACGGAAAATCACCGGTAGGACGCTTCTTGCGCATCCTGCCCGGTATCACCA
>JARRQF010000445.1:0-3181 GCA_037382065.1 Candidatus Thiodiazotropha sp.
ATGGCTCGCCCTTTTCAAGCATGGCAACGCAGTATCCTGGCCTGAGCAGGCTTCCCTT
This sequence comes from Candidatus Thiodiazotropha sp., assembly GCA_037382065.1. GTDB lineage: Bacteria > Pseudomonadota > Gammaproteobacteria > Chromatiales > Chromatiaceae > Thiodiazotropha. Next base: position 59 of record JARRQF010000445.1, read on the forward strand.
CGGGCGAGACGCTATCATCGTCAATTTGTATGAAGCACCACACTAGAATTCGCACATTACGAGTTCAACACTTCTGTTGATTACGCTGTGCATGATCGGGCTTAGCCTTACCGCTCGCTTCAAATGAGAATCGATCCTGGAGCAGACGGCTATCTGCATCATTCAATCGACGGCAGACCTCACGCCCCAAGTTCATATAGATAAGCAGATATTGCTGATGATCGACTTCATAAAGCTCAGCCAATTGAGCCGCAGTAATTCTAATTGCTCGACAGGCTTCAAGTGCTCTTACTGCTGCGCTTCGAGGCTTGCAATCCATTAATGCCATCTCACCAAAACAGTCCCCAGCACCAAGCTCTCTCAACATGTAGAGCTCACTCTTCCAGGACCGAAAGATAGCAACACGTCCGAGCTCCAGTATGTAGATAGAATTATCCAGATCATCTTCCTGGAAAAAGTAATCTCCTCTATTAGCATCAATAATCGTGGCATTTTCAAGCAAATAATCAAGCGTAGACGCGCTGACTCCACCAAATATCGGCATCATCTGAAGCATTGCTATTCTTGACTCTCTCATAAGCCGCTCCTCTGCCATTAATATCAGTTAGCTATCAATAGACAGTTTAGATGAATTTGGGTCAACTACCACCTCACAAACCAAAACCATGGCAAAGAATTTAAGGCAAGGTACACTATCAGTGTAGATCGAGTTATTAGTTACTATCTTGCATTAATTCTTGTAGCTCAGTAATAATCTCATCTCCATGACGAGCAGGACTCACCGAGCGAAAGATGCGCGCAATGTTCCCCCCTGGATTAACAATAAAAGTGTGGCGTTTGGCAAACTTCAAGGGGCCAAAGCGAAACAGAGAACCATACTTGCCGGAAACGTTTCCATCAATATCAGACAACAGTGGATAAGTGAGGTGATATTTATCAGAAAACCGTTGATGACGGCCCTCACCATCTGTACTCACACCAAGTAATACAACATTCATATCGTCCAATTGAGTCTTTCCATCCCGAAATGAGCAAGCCTCAGCGCTGCAGCCAGGAGTATCATCCTTAGGATAAAAATAGAGGACCAACCAATGTCCCCGATAATCGGCTGAACAATGCATTTTCCCTGTCTGATCCCTAAGCTTGAATTCGGGCGCAGCCTCTCCTTGCTTAAGCTTCTGGCCACTCGAATCACAAGTAAAGAGTCCAAGAATAGTTCGAAGAAACGCTAGATAATCTGACACGACGTTCTCAGCAAGTAGATACAATAACTATCGCTCAGGTGCTGACGGATTAACCAGCTTAAGCAGTAAAAACCCGATAACTGCCGATATCCCTGAACCCAATAATATGCCAAGTCGATCCCCCATAACCACCACATCAGAGCCACCTTGTTCAAATGCGAGCGATGCGATAAACAGGCTCATGGTAAAGCCGACCCCACACAAAACACTGGTAGCATAAAAGCCAGACCAATTCGCACCGGTTGGTAAACGAGCAAAACCCAGCGCAATTGCCACACCACAGAAGAGTAATATACCAAGCTGTTTACCAACAAATAGGCCCGCAGCTATTCCCAATGGAATGGGTTCTATTAAATTAGCAAAAGTCAAACCCGATAGAGAAACACCGGCATTGGCAAAGGCAAATAACGGCACGATGAGAAAGGCTACCCACTGATGCAATCCGTGCTCGACCTCGCGCAGAGGTGAGCGAGAACTATCCATAGGGTCCTTTAGTGGAATCATTAAGCCCAGCACAACGCCTGCCAATGTCGCATGTACCCCAGACTTCAGAACAGCTACCCAAAGTACGACACCAACAATAATGTAGGCAGAAAGTCTTGTCACATTCAGACGATTTAACAACAATAGAATAGCAACAGCCACCAATGCCATAACCAAGCTTACTATTGAGAGATCCGCAGTATAGAATACGGCAATAATGACCACCGCCCCCAGGTCATCGAATATCGCCAACGCCATTAAAAATACCCGTAAAGAGACAGGAACACGACTTCCAGCCAGTGAGAGAATACCCAATGCAAATGCTATATCAGTTGCAGCAGGAATAGCCCAACCATTCAGTGCTATTGGGTCTGAAGCGTTAAAAAAATAGTAAATTGTAGCGGGTACAAGCATTCCACCAATCGCTCCCAATCCTGGGAGTACAATCTGATCAGGACGCGATAGTTCACCTTCAAGAAACTCTCTTTTCACCTCAAGACCGATAAGCATGAAAAAAACTGCCATTAGTCCATCGTTAATCCATAGCAACAGAGGTTTATCCAGATGTAGGGCTCCCACACGAATCTCTACTGGCGTACTCAGCAGACCATCATAGATCCAATTAAATGGAGAGTTTTCCAGTAGCATGGCCAACGCGGCTGCAAAAATCAGAATAATGCCACCAGCCGAATCCTGGCGCTTAAAATCATGAATCCATTTAGAGATACCTTCCTGATAGCTAGGGGTGTCATTTGTCATTATTTATTCTTCCGTTTCACAGTAGACCAACGCAATAACCATCAATCGTGGGAATATATTTCACTAAATTAGTATAGCAAGGCATCGGGATCCATGTAGGTATCGATGAAATAATTGGGATATCCAATAGATCACAAGCTGCTCCCAAACCTAACCAGGAAGCGGGGCTATTAGAATGGAGTGATCAACTGATTTTAAAGAAAATAGCTTCGATGGTGATGGTCACCTACTGGGTGAATCACGCTACAACGTGAATGGCACGCTTGTGGCGGCACATGGCGGCGTTGCAATTCCTTGGAATAGCGGGCTATTGTGCGTCGTGCATGGATACACAAGTGTCGCGAGCACATGGATGTGCAGGAGCGACCCTTGCCCTGCACCACCACAAGCGCACTCTTCACGCGGCCCAACTTAAAAGAAGAGCGTTAAAAAGCACTCAAAAATACCCTAGCAAAGCATTAATAAGTGTGCGCATACCCAGAGAGATGGGCACCTAGTGTGGTGCCTCCCTTCTCCCCCCTGAGAAGGATAGGATGAGGGGTAGAGAACCAATCAGACAGACTAATATTACTAGTGTGGTGCTTCATACAAATTGACGATTATAGAAGCCTGCTCAGGCCAGGAGACAAGGCGCAAT
>JARRQF010000446.1:0-3179 GCA_037382065.1 Candidatus Thiodiazotropha sp.
TTTGTTATCATTTCTGCTGTTAAGTAATTGAAATAAATAACAAAGAAGCACCATCACATGTTCATTCTACGCAATATCCTTTCCCCTCTCCAGAACTCCTTTCAAACCTCCCGCAAAGGCTCTGAACGCGGCGTTTGGTTCGTCTATACGCTCCTGGCAGTGATCACACATTTCACCTCCTCACGCTCCTCAAATTTGCTGCGATGCTTGCAGAGCCTTTTTGAGTTACCTGTGAGTCAGCGGCGCTTCTACACCTTTATGGCTTCGCCGAAGTTGCCCTGGCCGCAACTGTGGATGACACTCTGGTCGCTGATTCCCGAACCTACCGTTAAGGGCCGCCTGCTCTTAGCCCTGGATGATTACATCAACCCAAAAACCGGCAAAAAGATCTTTGGCTGTGCCTCCTTCTTTGATCACGCCGCCAAGATCAATCAATCCCAGTACGCTTGGTCGCAAAACGTCGTCTCCATCGGTCTTTTGAAGGTCGTCAAGGGCCGTTGGGCCTGTCTGCCCTTGGCCTTTCGTTTTTATCATATGAAAAAAACCATTGACGAAGGTCGTGTGCAGATTAACGGGAAATCACTTCCCTTTAGAACCAAATTTGAGCAAGCCATTGAGATGCTCTGTCAAATCTCGCAACGCTTTGCCAATACCCCCTTATTGGTTGTAACCGATAGCTGGTTCGGTAACGATGGTTTGTTCAAGCCGATGCGCAAAACCATCGGACAGCACGCTCATATCCTCTCCCGCTTGCGCGTCAATGCCGCACTGTTTGAGTTACCCAAGCGGGTTAAAGCTCAGTTGGGACGACCCAAGAAATATGGCCGTAAGCTCGGATGTGCCGCAACCCTTGCCAAGCGATCTAAACGCTACGCCAAATCCTATTCAATCAATCTTTATGCCAAGCAACGCGAGGTGCTGGCCTACGATAAAATCGTGATGCTTAAAACACTTAAGTGTTCAGTGCGGGTCGTTTGGGTTTATCGGAAAACTCAGTGGGTCGCGCTCTTTACAACAGACCTCGATCTTTCTGTTGAACAGATCATTGAGTATTATGGCGCTCGCTGGAAAATCGAGTCGGGCTTCAAGGAAATCAAGCAGGAAATCGGCAGTTCAAAAAGCCAGACCAGGAATCCTCATGCGGTGACCAATCACCTTAACTTTTGCATGATGGCCGCCACGGTTACCTGGATCTATGCCGATCACCTTGATCAGGCCCCCAAGCGTTTTTACGCGGTGAATGACCGAGCACATTTCGCTTTCTCGGATGTGAGAAAGCTCATCACCCAAGCGGCTCTTGATAAAGATTTTGATATCGTTTGCCCTAAACCGAACAAACGAAGAAATAATTCACTAATTGATGTGCTATTACGCATGGTCGCATAGTGAAAAACGGGAAACTTCAGTTTGTTCTTTTATTCATATTTATCCGAATAGCACATTTTGACTCCTCACAACGAACAGTACACCAAACACTGCTAGTAATAACCCTAAAAACCGCATAACCCATACATAAGCACGACTATCAAGCAACTCGCAAAAGTTCGCTGCAATCCAAGCTGTAACCATTTTAGACAGCACCAATGTACTAATTGAAACAATTATAAATGATATTGACTGAGCAGTTGTGCCAGCGACAAGATAAGTCCCGCCTACACTAAACCAAAAGAGATATGGATTTGGATTTAGCAAGTTTACTTTTATTGCTGTTTGTAGAGGTTTCTTTGTTTCCAGTGATTTAGAAATATTAATATCTTTTATTCTCATAATTTTCAGTGAAAGCCATAACAAATACAGCCCCCCCATAAGGCTTAGTAAAGCAAAAAATAGAGAGATATCTTTGAATTGTGTAAGCACTAAGAGTGCGGTAATTATGATTGGCCCATCTGTAACAATGGGAGCCAAACTTGCTTTTAATCCATTTTCTATACCATGCTCAAGTGTTTGCTGAATCACAATAATTCCAAGCGGTCCTGGCTTAAACCCAGCAGTTAACCCGAAAACAAACGCAGAAATTACATATTCATTCATCTTATGTTTTAACGTTAGTGGTGAGGGGCATACTGTAGTGGCGAACAATGATATGTGATTAAAGCACATAATGAACGACGCTTTTTTCTCCGAGCGAAATTACCTCTTTATGTTTCAGTATGTTGGTATACCCCATACTCCCAGTAACTGCCCCCTGGCTTTGAGGGGCCAACCCAGTTTCTGGATAGCAATTCTTTGGCTATGAAATAGTTTATAAAATTATGCCCTACCAACAATACACTTTCATAGGCATGGGATATCTCGATAAGGACCAATGCTGCTACTTCTGCTCGTTTCTTTGCCATTGAGAGTGACTCTCCATGTTGAGAAAATCCGAAAACAGACATACACCTTAGCAAAACACCCCAAGCACTAACTGACATTTTGAATGAGCCACTTTTAAAATGTGGTCTGGCCACCTCCCGAAACAGTGGATCAATTTTATGGATATTGTTAAACCCCAGTGCCCTGGCTGACTCAATGGAACGATTGAGATCACTACACACCGCCACATTGCATGTTACTGCCATTTCTTTTGCGCAAACCGGTGGGGATTCGGATATTCCTGAAAGATCATATCTTTCAATGATCCTCTCAATATCACTAGACCGAGCTTTTCCTTTTAGCTCGAATGTCGGTTTTCCATGTCGTATCAGAGTAATTTTTGCCATGCTACGATATTTCCCTACGCTCGCTCATGCAACATAACGCCCGCTATACCAGAAATTTGGAGCTCTAGCGGAAATTTCTCTGAATGGTAGTGCTTATTTTTCGCATTCAGCATGCAAAATGGACCAATCGTGTTGAATTTGCTCAGTTATGTATAAAGGCGAAAAATCGTATGCTGATAATTCTGCAGCAGTTAACTCTATAATTTCTGCTAACTCGTGATTAGTAACAATATTGCCTGATGCTTCTACTTCATAGCATAGAATTATCTGATTCTTTTCATTGAAAACATAGTTGCCAATATGCCGTTTTACCTCTCCGTTTATACCCAGCTCTTCTGATACTTCTCTAGTTACTGCTTCAAGTATAAGGAGAATAACCGCTATCACCCCTGTATTTCAAGGCTGAGAACTGGAGGCTGGATATGCCTGAAATATCCGTCTATCCGGCCTCAATCTATTCACCCCCCTGGATTTCCG
>JARRQF010000447.1:0-3907 GCA_037382065.1 Candidatus Thiodiazotropha sp.
CATCCGCGTTGTTGCGCGCCTTGGAAAGGGAGAAGCCATTCCCGGCGGCACGCGCCTAGCGGCTAACCGCTTAGCGTCACGCTATCATCGTCAATTTGTATGAAGCACCACACTAGGTTGCCGGGTAAAGGTTCGGCGTTTTGCAGTCGTTGTAGGGTGCGCAGGGCACCGATCATCGGACTACGACCAGCCAGTCTCGCACCGCCTGCGTCTGCCCGGTATTCACGCCAGCGGGAAAAGGCCATGACGATGAAACTGGCGAGAAAGGAGAGAAACATCTGCGCTACCAGGGTGGTAATGAAATAGCCGATACCCATGCCCCGGTCGTCTCGGAATATGACCCGATCCACTGCTAGACCCACCAGTCGGGCGAGGAAGATAACAAAGGTATTGATCACACCCTGAAGCAGCCCGAGGGTCACCATGTCGCCGTTGGCCACATGTGTAATCTCGTGACCGAGCACTGCTTCGACCTGGTCTCTGGGCATGCGTTGGAGCAGTCCGCTGCTCACCGCAACCAGGGCCTGATCCCTATGCATTCCGGTTGCAAAGGCGTTGGGCGATTCGGATTGAAAGATCCCTACCTCAGGCATGCCGATACCTGCCTTGCCGGAGAGGCGCTGTATGGTGGTCACTAACCACTGCTGTTGTGCGTCGGCAGGCTGTTCGATCACTGCCACGCCCATAGTGTTTTTCGCCATCCACTTTGAGAGTGCCAGCGAGATTAGCGAGCCCCCCATGCCGAATAGGGCCGAGAACATCAACAGACCTTGCAGGTTGATATCTGTGCCGTTTTGATAGAGCCATTGTTCGATGCCGAAGATACGGAATACCACAGACAACACCATCAGCACGGCGGCGTTGGTGGCAAGGAATAACAGAGTTCTTTTCATGGGACTACCCTCCATTATTTTTCATTTTCATGACTCGGTCAGCGCATCATCCATGCCAGACCTGGGGCATCTCCCGCTTCCAGATAGCATAACGAGTTTGTTTCCAGCCTGAGCGTAGGAATGAGTTACCACTGGTGGCACTCCGCCTATTCGAATTATCAGCAAGCCATTCGGTCCCTTACCACCCGATTCATTAAGCGTTCTGGTTGGAATCACCCAGCTTACGGTGGTGCTCTTCCACCGCAGGCTGAGTGGGTGGCACCACGAAACAGTTGGTGCCAGGTCTGCTCGGTGTCCCCCAGGACCACGGCAACAAACACGGCCAGCTCCTTCTCCTCAGTCGTTTTGTAGTACCTTCGAAACCAGGGACATCAGCCCATCGCCTTCCTGATTCTGCAGAAAGGAGAGCACCACAGGAGTGAATTTACCCACCATGCCAGTATCCTCGAGTTTTGAGAAACCCTCCGCCAGGGAGGCGAGGTTACCAGCGCTCATGGCGGATGCTGCCCCTCCTAACAGCCCACCCAGACCACCACCGCTGCTCGGTGCGGAATCGATGAGGCCCTCGACGCCCAGTAGGGCATCAGACAGCTGGCCGAAATCAGCCGAAGAGAGTTTGTCTTTCAGCAGATTGAAAATCAGACCCGTACCGTCTTAGGCCTGTTGCTGATTGACTCCGGTTGTGCTCACAAGCTGTTGAATTAATTCCATCATGACAATATCTCCTGATGATGCTGGCAATGACATGTTGCCCAACCAAATTGGTGTATCCGAGTGTTATGTAGATACGGTACTGGATCGCTTGAAGCCGAGTAGATTGATGATTATGGTGTATTGCTGATGAGGCGTTTGCATTGCACGATCCTAGTCTACCCCAAATGCAGTCGGCTCACAGCTATCAAATCTTCAGACGGGACATGCAACCATGTCAGACAATCAGATCCTGCTCGGGGAGGCTTCCCACCATCTCAAGCGCAGAGCAGCGTCCGAAGTTGATGGCGTGGACTGGGCTGGCTACGGAGAGGATAAGGTGTACATAGTGTGCTATGCCAATGTGCTGGGATTCCAGTACCGATGGGCTTTCAAAATGCTTACAAAGTACATAAAGAACTTGAAAATTATCGAACAGAGCTTTAAGTGATGGTGTTGAATTTATGACAAGATTACTACCTTTAGAAGGTTTGCTGAAAAACCTGAGGCAGGAGATGCCGAAAAACCGCCGACGTGAATATTTAACTAAAGAACAAGCTTACGAATCTTTAAAGAAGCTAACCGGAAAAAATTTTGACTATCGAATTGATGATTGGGAGGAGTACCTTTCAAGTATTGATTTTGATTTAAGGAAAATTAATCAGTAGCTCCAAATAAAATTATAAATTAGGTTCATTGAATAAAGAATATGAGTGCGTTTGATTATTTTGTCGGTAAGCTTCAGTGTCCTGAATGCGGAGAGATATCTCCCGCAGATGAGACCACAGATATGCAAACCAAGATACAGCGAAATTCCAACATGATAGATCTTGGTGTTGGTGACAAAGTGGAGCTTGATCAAGACATAGAATCATGTGGTTATCGATGCTATCAGGAACACAAAAGTAATTCGTTAAAAGTGATCGAATCCTGGGTATGTCCTTCATGTGACAAACCTTACAATTTTGCGTTGATTACCATAGAGGACAGTAGGATAGTGGAAGTTGTTGGCATAGAATTGACTGAGCTCGCCATTAGATCAGCCAATTACATATTTGAAGAGTGCAGTTTGATGGGATGGCATGTTTCTATAGGGAAGGTTGATTTCAGGGAGATATAACTTGTTACTCCAGACAGCAATCTCTCAAAACTAAATAGCCAATTGGATGAAATTGCAGGCCTGACCGGTGCGATTATAGATATGGCTTAAAATGATGATGGCAATTGGGTTTATGCTGTACATGGAGATACTTTGGATAGCTAAAGCAGATGATAGATCGAGGCATTACTCCACTTAAAAGCAAAAACATGAGAATGGCAAATTCACAGGCAGAATCTGGCACATACCGTTATGATCAAAAATTATGGGAGTGGATAAATGTGACGTCAACGAATGAGTATATTAATTTTCTTTCGGTAAATTAGGTTGCTCCAAGCAGCAGTAGTACAGCAAATAGCGCATTGCATGCTAGTGTGGTGCTTCATACAAATTGACGATGATAGAAGCCAGCTCAGGCCAGGAGACAAGGCGCAATGCGCAGGGAATGGCTCGCCCTTTTCAAGCATTGCAACGCAGTATCCTGGTAGCGTCACGCTATAATCGTCAATTTGTATGAAGCACCACACTAGATACGTAGATGAGTTCGTTACGCTGAATAGACAAGGTGTCATCAGTTCATTAAAAGAAAAAGGAATGGATGTTTGCTGATGAAGTTATTAGCAAGCTAAGCAAGTTTGATGTATCAGAGTATGATGTTTTCGATATTTTTTCTAAAGAAGTTATTGAAAATTAGATTCTCTCTCCAGGAAAAGATCATTTCTATTGAACTTAATTATAACTCAAGTAGGGAGTGTACTTTTCGAGCGCATTGTAAACATCAGCTTATGTGTGGCACCCAAGGGCTTGTTCACGCCAGGGTTTGAACCCCACATCCCCTCTCCCCTTGCGGAAGAGGGCCAGGGTGAGGGGGATATAAAATAGCGTAAGCGCAGCTTACACCACTATCATGAAATGTGTCATGCGAATGCCTGCCGCTTTCTAAGATTGAGTGGGTATTTCGACTGGTCCCATAAGATCAACGTAGTGCGATTGCCCTGACCTGCAAGCTACGCAGTTGGGAAAGATATTTCGTATGTCTGATTGGTTTTCTATCCCCTCATCCTGTCCTTCTCCCGGGGGAGGGTGTCGCAAAAGTCGTAGGGTGAGGTTCTGTCCCACCATTAAGGGATGAAATGTAGGATGTGGTGAGGTACGAACCGCATCATTGATGTTCGTGAGCCACCCCACTATTGATGCGGTTCGCACCGCTCACCGCATCCTACGC
>JARRQF010000448.1:0-3167 GCA_037382065.1 Candidatus Thiodiazotropha sp.
CCTGGCCTGAGCAGGCTTCTATCATCGTCAATTTGTATGAAGCACCACACTAGCCATCAACCAAGCATCATCCCATATGAATGAGAGATCTGGCCGAATAAGTAACCGTCACTTTTTACCTACCTTTATTGAAGAAATTGGCGTTTATCCACCTTTTTGTTTCGTAAAACCAAGGCCCTAAATCAGAAAGTCGTAATATTTCAAACTGCTGCCCTTTGGTCCATGGCAATAATATGGATAGTATCGATTTCACTCTTCCTGGGTGATCTTTGGGTAAATTCAGTACCTCTCTTTTTTTCAGGAGATAGATCAAAAGCAAATCGACATCCCCCCAAAACCATCGAGATTTCACACCCGTTTTATACTCAGGAGGCTCAGATTGGCTTTGCCCTGAAGCCAGAGAGATTAAAATCTGCGGAAAATCGACCCCTGCATCTATTGCAAGCTGTAGTGACCCCCAGAAACGACCGTTAATCTCCATAATATAAGCATTACCCGTCTGTTCGTCGATTTTGAATTCCACCATGGCCACGCCATGCCAACCCAGAGCACCCAATAGTTTTTGACTGTAGTCATCAACTATTGGATCGATCTGCTTGCTTTCTCGAAAGACACTCACACCACCTGATGGTGGTTTTTCACGGATACGTGAATGAGCAAACTTAGCAATGCACCTACCTGAATCAAAACAGTAGAAAGCCCCAGAGCCGACACCAGACACTCGCTCCTGCAGTATTACAGGAAAGACTTCCTCCACAAAACTCATCAATTTCGATTGTAACTCATCCCTGTCTTTGGCGTAGTCAACCGCAGTGGAAACCCATCGACCACCAGACTTAACCCTCGAACGTACTGGTTTCAGCACAACGGGGTAATCCAGTTGGTCACCTGCCAATTTCTCTTTAACATCTTCTTTAGTGGGTATTACCAAAGACATAGGCACTGGCATACCAATAGACTTTGCCAATTCCAGTATGTGATTCTTATCTGCAGCTGCATTGATAGCTGCATCATCTGCTATTGGAAGCATGCAACTATCAGGAAACCTATCCCGATGCTTTGAAACCAACAGCAGACAAACATCAGTCACAGGTATCAAGACCTGTATATGGTGTCGCTCAACACTCTCAACCAGATACTCTATAAATGCTTCTGGCGTCTCTCTTGGACTAGGATAGACCAACCCCTGGGTACAATACTTAGAGGAAGAAGCCAATGAGACTTCTGATTCTGAAGCAACAAAAACATTATGGCCTTTTGACCCAAGGGATCGGGTGACCGCTAGAGCAGCCCTAGCATACCCATCTGTAATAAGAACATCCATCTTAAACCTAAAAACTTGTGTCGCGCCTATGATCAGGCGCACCCATGATCACCACGCAATAGAGGTGATCATGCGTAGGCAAGAATCACTGTAATTAATGAAGAACAGGTGGAGTAGGTGGCGCAAGTGGCGTATCAGAATCGGGGTCTGTTTCACCTAGATAGTAAGCATCATGATAAATAGAACCATTCTCAGGAGTCCTAGACTCATTAACCCAACTAGACATTATCAACTTATTGGGATTGAAGTTGGTAGATTCTCTGAGGTTAACGTTAGTATACTCTAATTTAAGCACATTATTAACCCACATTCTGACTATGCCATCTGAGGCGCCAGGCGTGTTATTTCGGAAATAGACTTTAAGTGTATCCCATTGTCCAGGCCTGACACGACTATAACTGCCAACGTTCTGTCGAAGAGCAAAAAAACGCCAATCGTCAATATAACTATGCTCAACGCCATATTCACCATCTAAGTTATAGACAATGACCTGGTAGCGTCGCTGGGTACTTCGACCATCGGTATAGTTAATCAGTGCCAATTTCTGTTTTTGACTAGGTGTACCCTGAGCTGCGTACTTAACGCTAAACTTTAACCAAAGTTCGTTCGCCGCCTCTCCCTTAGTATGGGTAGATATATTAGCATGATCACCAAAATAGTAATCCATGTAACTATCCCAATTCTCTGAAGCGCTATAGTCCATTTTTGCACAGTATTGTCCATCAAATGCACCAGGGGTGTTTACCACCGTGATATGCGAGTCATTTCCCCAAAACCAATCACTGAGGTCACCACTCTCAAATGAGGTAGTGAATGGAAGTCCTTCTGCAGAGTAGGCCATTCTGGACAGAAGTAGTAACAGAGAAAATAATAGTATGTTTGAGCTTTTCATCTTACGATCTCAATAATCTAAATTTAAATCAATGGACGAGACCTAAGAATACATAGTCCAGCAAATTAAATATGCGAATGAATCGTCACTTAATCGGGGCCAATAGGAATAAAATTCCCTTTCAAGACTCGCTCACTCAGGATCTACTAGACAGAATATGTACACTAACACCAATCTCCCTTAGATCTCACTCAATCCCAATAGTAGTTGAATAACTACTTATTGTGTGTGAACCAAGTCAGATATCCTCGGCCAATATGATCAAGAAATATATAATTTATTGTTTTTTATGAAAATTATCATGAGGCAATCTTTTTTCAGTAATCTTATGAGCGATATCAACCACGCACCTTTCGAGTTGAGTTATAATACGCTCAGTTACCTCTATTCCCATATTGTATGGATCTATAACCTCAACAGACAAACCTGAAGTAAACCCACCTACCCATACAACCTTATCCACTGCGGATCGATTCATTTGACTCAATAAATCCCAATTTTTACGATCCATTATGACGATGATATCTGCCCAATCAATATCATCTTGCGTTACCTTAGCTGATCGATGGTTAGCTAAATCATAACCTCGATTAACTAACCGCTCCTGATACTCTTCTGCACAGGTTCTTCCAGCTTTATCATGAAATCCTGCCGACTTTATCTCAACCGCTTTACTGGACAATTGACGTTTGAGTAAATACTCAACTAAAGGACTTCTATAGATATTCCCATAACAAAGCACAAGCACTCTATCCAGACGCTTCGCGGTAGAAATGGCTTTATAGCTTTTACTCCTGGAAAAAAACAGGATTATTTGATGCCGAATCCTCCTCTTTATCGCTTGAAATACCCGAACAATAAATGGCTTTGCGCCTCGCATATCAACCCTACTTACTCGTCAAAACCATGTACTTGAAAGAGACCAGGATAGAATCTCTACCACATTAAGTC
>JARRQF010000449.1:0-3158 GCA_037382065.1 Candidatus Thiodiazotropha sp.
TCGATACTCACCACCTTCTGCTTTTCATCTTCATTCAATTCATAAGTCAGATGTTTGAGCGCCAACATGGCCAGATGAAAGATCGCACCATTCTCCCGCCTACCGATAAAGTCTTTATCGGCACTTAGTGCATTCAAAAAGGCCAGTCCATACAGCGTGGGTATTTTATCATTAACCTTTGAAACAAAAGGCCTGCACCCAACCAACCCTTTACAATTCCCACGCCGGGTTTCGATGTAGGTGATAATCGCCATCATGGCCAGTGGTGATATGCGCAGATTGCTGTTCATGTCCCTCAGCAACTTGCGCATTGCGGTTCCACCTGTCGCGATCGCCGCCGTTAATGTCCTAGGGTCGTGGAGCAGTACACGGATCTTGGCCATATCGGTTTTTTTCATGGCATCAACCACGGCACGCACCGCAGGCATAAGATCTTCAAACTCTGAGCTGTCGATTATATGCTCGAGCGGTTCAAGCGCCTTGCGTAGTTTTTTGAGCTTGTAAATTGGTAGGCGTTTCCCCTTGAAAGTACTCGCATAAGCCACCGGAATAAAGAAATCCAATGGCGATCTTTGAATCGTATCCTCCACATAGGCTGTCGCCCCGACCGGCGGCGGCGCCTCTCCGGCCCATCCATCGGTGGGCAGGGTCAGGTACTCGATCCAGGTCCAGACATCGTCGGCGCTCTTGACCGAGTCGACCAGCATCAGGATCGTATCCAGCCCTTCCGGGTCCATGGCCAGCTCCGCAACGATCATCAGGTAGGGCAAGAGCGATAACAGCTTCTCCGTTCGGCCTTTGACCGCCTCGGAGGTGGCCCGTCCGAGTACCCCACCCAGGTGCCTGATGATCGGTTTGTTGCCATAGCGGGTGATAAAGCGCTTGACCGGATTCAACAGTGGCCTCAACGGCTTCATCATGGGGCTTACCGTGGCCACGCCCAGCGCGGCGAAGGTGAGTTCCCTGGCGTTGAATCGATCATCTCCCGTGGCCAGATAGTATAGTTGCTTTCCGAGGTTCACAAAATCTTCGTAGGGTATCAACCAGCTGGCCGCCTCTTTGACCGCTTCCCAAGCGTCTCCCCAGTCATTCCAGAAGGCTGCATGGGCCGGTGGGATGAAAAAGTCCAGCGCCTGGCCGCCGAGATTGGCGGCCAGGTTGCTCGCTGACGGCGCACCCAGGTTGTTATAGGCAATGGGCGGGGCATTTCGGTTGTACGTATCCATGTACTCTCTGCCGATGGCCTTGAAGCCCTCCTTGGAGATCAGGGAGATGTAGTTGTCAAACCCTTCGGTGGTGATGGCCACGCGCAGGGTCGTCAGGGCCGCGCCGGGTTGGGCGTTCATTTGCCCGGTGCTCTGTATCGTCAGCATACCGGGGGTGGTGTCGAGGTCGAGGGTCTTGCTCAGCGATCCGTCATCGAAGGTTACCAGCGGCTGGCTCTCCCAGTCGTAGAGCTTCACACTGTCAAGCAGTCCGGTGTAACTTCCCGCGATCCGTATGCCGGACATACCCCAGGCGAGTGCGCCTGTAGCCGAGGTGCTGTAAACCTCTCCGTCGACCACCAGTTCCAGGTTGCCGTTGTGGTAGCGCCCGGCAACTGCGTGCCACTGGTTGAGCGCGAGGGGGTTGCTCGAGACACTGACGACACCGTCGGCCGTGCTGATGCTGTAGGTGATGCGGTTAGCACGGTAAGCCACCTTGTGCGCCCCGCTGCCGTGATCCAGCAGCGTGGAGGCATCATTGCTCAGTGGGCGCATGTCGAAACGAAAGCCGACGGACTGGGCGGGGTTGAGTTGCGGATCCGCCGCGATATCGATGTAGCTGTAGCCGTTGAAGCGGTAACTCTTCCCACCCCCCAGCAAGCTACCGTTGACGAGCTCGATATTCAGCGTGGTGGTGCCGTGGTGCAATCCCACTTCATCTTCCACTAACTGGTAGGAAGTCCCAGGATCGAAGCCAAGTTCGTCGCTATCTCCGGCAAGCCGTGTGTTCAGCTCATTCATGTAGAGCGCCAGGATCGGGGCGCGGTTGGGATCGCTGAGGGTGCCGATGGTGGCCGTTCGGGTGCCTGTGCCGGTCATCTGAACCTGTGCACTGGTCTTGTAATCCATGCCGATGGGCGTGCCGTCGTAGCGTGTATAGCTCACGCTGCCGTCGACGGCCTCATCGCCAACGATGAAGGCATCCCTTGTATTGAGCTGCGCACCCAGGGGATTGACCAGCGTGACGGTCTGCTCGGTATGCCCCGCAAAGGCGGCACGCGCTTTCAGGGTATCCGTGCCGGCGTTGAGGCCGGCAAAATAGGTGACCACGGCCTGACCGGATGCATCGGTGGTGGCTTCCTGGAGGTCATAGCGGCCCCTCTCCGCCGAGAAGGTCACATCCACGTCGGGAACGGGAGTTGTTATTGACGTGCGTAGTGCTGGAGGGGATATTGAGCATTAGTCTCAAACAATCATTTTTTAATGCCATGCTACGATTTTCAGCTGTAATTGTTAATATTATTACGCCAGGCGCAGGTCTGATGCTGATAGATAGATGGCGTCTCGCTGTCATCATTCAACTATTCATGCTCATCCCATTTGTTTTTCTTTGTTGGTTTCGCTTGATATTCGAGCCTATAAGCCTGCAGCTATTTTTTGTGTATATTGGGTTTATCTATTTTGTCAGTACGATTCTTTGCATGAGCCTGCGAACTCGTAATTCATCCAGTTTTGCTAAAAAAGTATTTGCTGTGTGTGCATTTGTTTCCTTTGCATGGGCTTTTCTGGTTTTTGGTTTTATCTATAAGGATGCAATATTTGGTTTTAATGTCTATTTTGTCCCGAGCATGTCCATGTATCCTTCGCTAAAACCTGGCCAGTTTATCCTAATCGACACCTGGTGCTATCGGGAGCATGCACCTAAACTTAACGATATGGTCGTACTTAAACATCAAAATTCTGATCAATGGTTGGTAAAACGTATCTCACTGTGGCTTGATGGCGAGCTTTTACATAAAAACGAATGGTTTGTGACGGGAGACAATCAGAACTTCAGCATCGATAGCCGAAAATTTGGTGGCATAAAGCGTAGCCAGTTTGCCGGGCAGGTAAAAATGGTATTACTGGCGGTTGATCAGAATTACAATGTAGTCGGTGATGGTTTCCTAGAGC
>JARRQF010000450.1:0-3151 GCA_037382065.1 Candidatus Thiodiazotropha sp.
GCGGTTCGCACCGCTCACCGCATCCTACGCAATCACGAATTTTATCGCGTATTCAAAAGAGTTACCTATCGATTTAAAAACACCATGGAATATCTCACTCAAATATTGGCACATGATCGAAAACCATGATGCGGTTCGTGCCTCACCACATCCTACAACTTTTGCGAATATTTGCGGCATGCTTTTACAATACCCTCCCGGAGGGAGAGGGGACGATCTGAGAGGCATGAGTGTCAAACAAACATTGCGCTTTCTCATTTTGATAAAAAACATATATTAAACATCAATTAGTTATTTTGATTCACAAACATTCGAAAAAAATATATAATCTGTTGGTTTAAACTTAAAAAAATCAGTTGACCGCTCCATTCTAATAACAGGTTCCTGCTGATTTTAAAGAAAATAGTTTTGATGCTTATGGTCACCTGTTGGGTGAATCACACTACAGCGTGAATTGCACACTTCACGCCTTCCAACTGATCTTTTTAGGTTAAATACACCTCATTGACGTAACGGTGTATCGTAATTAGCATCTGCTCATCTATGGATCTGGGTTTAGGTATTTGGTATGGATACTGGACTACAGTCACTCATCACCCTTGCACGATTTCACCAGCTTCCGGCTGAACCAGAGCAGCTCGCCCACCAATTTGCTCAACCGGGCCAGCCTTTTGGTGATACCGAACTGCTGCAAGCCGCTAAGGCGCTCACCCTAAAGGCCAAATGCCTCAAGCCCACTCTGGCAGAGATTCAAAATAGAGTTTTACCCGGCATTGCCAAACTCCAGGATGGCAGTTATGTCATACTTGCTCGGTTGGCTAGCCCTGATTCGGCTAATGGAGAACAGCAATCCTCGCCGAACGTTCTGATCCATGACCTGCGGGATAGCGCGCCGAAGAGCCTCACTCTGGATGAGTTTCAAGCGATCTGGTCCGGCGAGCTCATCCTGCTGGCCCGCCGACAGGGTTTGGCCGAAAGTCTGCAACAGAAGTTCGATATCTCCTGGTTTATTCCTGCCCTGGTTAAATACCGCAAGCTATTTGGCGAAGTCCTCATCGCCTCCTTTTTTCTGCAACTCTTCGCCCTGATCACGCCGCTGTTTTTTCAGGTGGTGATGGATAAGGTGCTGGTACACCGAGGTTTTACCACCCTGGATGTACTTGCGGTGGGCTTTTTCATATTGGTGGTGTTCGATGCCCTGATGGGCGGCATCCGCAACTATCTGTTCAGCCACACCACCAACCGGGTAGATGTCGCTTTGGGTTCTCGGCTCTACAACCACTTGATGGCCCTGCCACTGGCCTATTTCGAAGCCCGCCAGGTAGGCCAAAATGTCGCTCGGGTTCGGGAGCTCGATACCCTGCGTAACTTTATCACCGGCACCGCCCTGACCCTGATCATCGATCTCTTTTTTGTCTTCGTCTTCCTTGCTGTCATGTGGTACTACAGTCCCACCCTGACTTGGATCGTGCTCGCCACCATCCCCCTCTACGTGCTGCTGTCGCTCTTTATCACCCCGATCCTGCGTCATCGGCTTAATGATAAATTCAAACATGGGGCCGCCAACACCTCCTTCCTCACCGAATCGATCACTGGCATTGGCACAGTTAAATCGATGGCCGTCGAACCGCAGATGCAGAGAAGGCTCGAAGATCACCTCTCCAGCTATGTCCACGCCTCGTTTCGCAGCCAGAACCTCAATAACGTCGCCAACCAGATCGCAGGCCTGATCAATAAATTGATGACTCTCGGTATCATCTGGTGGGGCGCCCACCTGGTGATCGCCAGTGAACTCACAGTTGGTCAACTGGTCGCCTTTAACATGTTGGCAGGACGGGTTAGCAGCCCGATCCTCAAGCTGGTGCAGCTCTGGCAAGACTTCCAGCAGGCTGGTATCTCCCTGGCCCGCCTGGGTGACATCCTTAACACCCCACGGGAGCCAGGCTTTAACCCGAACCGCTCACGTCTGCCCGCCTTGAAGGGCGAGGTTACGCTTGACCATCTGCGCTTTCGCTATCGTCCCGACGGCCCACTGATATTAGAAGACCTCAGCTTGCGATGCCGACCGGGGGAGGTGGTTGGCATTGTTGGTCGCTCCGGCTCAGGCAAGAGTACCATTACCAAGCTGATTCAACGCCTCTACATCCCCGAATCGGGGCGTATCATGATCGACGGGGTGGATCTCTCCATGGTCGATACCACCTGGCTGCGCCAACAGATCGGTGTGGTATTGCAAGAGAACTTCCTATTCAACCGAACCATCCGGGAGAATATCGCCCTGGGCAACCCAGCCTTGCCGATGGAGCAGGTCATCCAGGTGGCAAAACTATCTGGTGCCCATGATTTCATCGTCGATCTACCTGAAGGCTATGACACCATGGTTGGGGAACAAGGCAGCAACCTCTCCGGTGGTCAACGGCAACGCCTTGCCATCGCCCGAGCACTGATCGGCAATCCCCGCTTACTGATCTTCGACGAAGCCACCAGCGCACTGGACTATGAATCGGAACGGTTGATCCAGGATAACATGGCGGCGATCTGTCGGGGCCGTACCGTATTTATCATCGCCCACCGCCTCAGTACGGTGCGCCAGTGCAACCGCATCATCGTTCTGGAGAAGGGCCGTATCATAGAACAAGGCAATCACCAGGGGCTACTCAAAGCCAATGGCTACTACGCCAAGCTGTATAGCTATCAGAACCACACCCCAAACCTAAGTCAGGTGCCGAACAAACCGAACCGAGCGATTCAGCCGACCACCATGGCAGCTGCAAAACCCAAGAACGGAAAGGGAGAGGTGCAATCAGATAAGCCCCCCCAGCATCAGCAGAACCAAAGCCATCAAGTCGATACTGAGGAAGTGGATGAAAGCTGGGCCCTTGAACTGCTGGCGGAGCTGGAAAGGGAGGAGGACGAGCAATCAGGCGAAGTTAAGCTGATAGCGAAACCTCAGAAGCCTGCCATAGCTGAACCGATCAAACGACCATGAAGGCGTTGACATGAGCAGTCTGCTAGAAAATCTCCGAGGCGCCTGGAAAAACTGTGTAGGAAATCAATGACATGCAAACTTATAGCAAGAAAAGCTTAACCAACTGGTTTATTTTTGCAGAGAAAGCACCTAGACCTAGACAACAACTAAGCACGACCACGC
>JARRQF010000451.1:0-5563 GCA_037382065.1 Candidatus Thiodiazotropha sp.
AAGCATTGCAACGCAGTATCCTGGCCTGAGCAGGCTTCCCTTCGGGCGAGACGCTAAGCGGTCATCCGCGTTGTTGCGCGCCTTGGAAAGGGAGTAGCCATTCCCGGCGGCACGCGCCTAGCGGCTAACCGCTTAGCGTCACGCTATCATCGTCAATTTGTATGAAGCACCACACTAGGCCGTGTTGCTTGAGTGCCTCAATCTTCTCTCGGCTTCGCCGTCGGCCCCGTTCCAACAGTTGGTGGATAAAACGTTTTCCCGGCCCTTGATTGAGGGCCAGTACTTTGAGTACCAATGCAGGGAAACGTGGATTCTCGCGCATGGTTTGATAATAGATGCGGAAGTAGTCAGCGAAGCCCTCAGTGGAGGAGAGCAGAGAGCCTTCCAGTACGTTGAGCAGGGGCTGCAGGGTGGAACGGATCATCTCTTCGTAAAGACCCTCCTTGTTGCCGAAGTAGTAGCGCACCATTCACGTTGTAGCGTGATTCATCCAGTAGGTGACCATAACCATCGAAGCTATTTTCTTCAAAATCAGAAACCTGTTATTAGAATGGAGCGGTCAACTGATTTTTTTAGGTTTAAGGCAGCATCAATAAGCCGCTAAGGAAGCTCATATCCGGTTTTATCAGGATGCTTAACAATGCGGGGGGATCACGCAAAGCTGAGGCATAGTCTATGCTCCATATATTAAACTGTTGAACCTAAAAAAATCAGAGCGACCTAATGTCTTCACAAGATTACTATAAAAAAACAGAGCTTAATGCTCTGCAGGTCGTGTCTGTATGCCTAGCCCTAATTCTCATAGTAGTTGGCGCCTATAGTGCCGTGCAGATGGTCGAACGGCGCTATCAACATATGGTGAGAGGAACGCTGAGCACCGTGCTGGAGACCATGGCAGAGGGGCTCGAACTTTGGGAGCAAGATCAAGCCCTGACGGTGCAAAACCTAGCCAAAAATTCGACCATACGCCGTGCGACTAAAAAGCTATTAGCACTACCACGCAATCAGAAATCCTTGCTTGCCGTTGATACACAACAAGAACTACGGCAACTGATGCAACCTGTCCTTAACTATTATCGTGGCTATTTCATCATCGCACCGGATAACATCAGCCTGGCATCGTCTCGGGACTCCAACATTGGCACCCCAAATCTGCTGACTAAACATCCTGAGATTCTGGCGGATATCTGGGGGGGAGAACTCGACTCACGCCCGTGCAACGCTCCGATGTTCCTCTAACTACAGAGGTTGGAAAACAACCCCAACAAGGCGATGAAACCCTCTTTGTTGCCACCCCGATCAGGGATGAAAGCGGCAAGATAATCGCGCTGTTTACCCTACGAATAGACCCCTATAAGTCACTTTTTACTATTACTAATAAAGGAAGGTTAGGCGAATCTGGCGAAAGTTACCTCTTTAACCGTGAGGGGCTGATGCTTAGCCGCAGCCGCTTTGATAGCCAACTTGCACAAATCGGTCTGCTGGCCCCCGGGCAATCCAGCGCTACAAATCTACTTGTGAGGGATCCGGGTATTGATCTGACCAAGCAAGAACTGCCCCATGTAATAAGTACTGATCTGCCCCTAACCAGGATGGTGGCCGATGCGATTAAGGGCAACAATGGTATTGATGTTGCGGGATACCGTGATTATCGGGGTGTCTTGGTAGTGGGCGCATGGGACTGGGACGAGCATCTGGATATAGGCATAGTTACCGAACAGGATTTTTCCGAAGCCTATGAAGTTTTCTATTTTGTTAAGAAATTAATCTACGCTAACGGTGCGATAACTGCCATGATACTCCTGGGACTGGTAGGGGTTTTTACATCAGGGAAACGGCAACTGGCACAACTGCAGATTCGGTTGCAGGCCATTGTGGAAACCGCCAACGATGGTATCGTAACAATCGATGACCAGGGCATTATCCAGACAATAAATCCCGCTATGGAGGTGGTATTTGGCTATCGCGCCCAAGAGATGATCGGTAATAATATTAGCATGTTAATGCCTGAGCCATACCATAGTAACCATGACGGTTACCTCAAACGGTATCTGCGTACAGGCGAGAGCACTATTATCGGTATAGGACAAGAGATAGAGGGTAAGCGCAAAAACGGCACTGTTTTCCCCATGGATTTAAGCGTAAGCCAGCTGAAGCTATCCAGTGGGATACACTTTTCCGGTATCATCCGCGATATTAGCGATCGCAAGGAGGTAGAAAACAACCTCCTAAAGGCACAGGAGGAGGCTGTAGCGGCAAACCGTGCCAAGTCCACCTTCCTGGCCACGATGAGTCACGAGATCCGCACTCCTCTCAATGGTGTGGTTGGAACCATTGAGATGTTGATGCACACCAGTCTACTCCCGCCACAACAGGATCTGGTAGAGACCGCCCAGGACTCAGCGATCCTGCTGCAAGGCATCATTAATGACATACTGGACTTCTCCAAGATCGAAGCAGAAAAGCTGGAACTTGAACAGGTTCCCATCGTCCTGGAACCTTTGGTGGAGAAACTTGGGGAAAATCTGCAACACATTGCCAAGACTTGCGGGGTTGAGCTTCTGATCTATGTCGATCCAACACTACCACATATCATTAGCGATCCGGTCCGACTAAGACAGGTCCTCTACAACCTGACTGGAAATGCCATCAAGTTCAGCAATAACCTGCCTGACCGATCTGGGCAAGTTGTAATCAGCACTCTACTTCAGCGCTGTGTGGGCGGCAGAGCGGATATCTGTTTTCAGGTGATGGATAATGGCATTGGCATGAGCCCAGAGGTGCAGAAACGCCTGTTCAAACCATTTGTACAGGGTGAAGGAGAGACCACCCGTCGCTTTGGTGGCACCGGACTTGGCCTGGTTATAACCAAGCGATTGGTGGAGATGATGGGTGGCTATATCGAACTGGAAAGCACCCCTGGAGAAGGTTCTACTTTTACTGTCCACTTCACTCTGCAAGAGACCACCGAGCTACCTCCGATTGAGACATCCAATCTGGAAGGCATCGAGGTAATACTGCTTACCAGTGACGAGGCCGCAATAATATTGAGCAATTATCTGAGTCACGCCGGTGCCGAAGTTGTATTGAAAGATGCCGACGGTGCCGTGGCGATGTGCCAGGCAGAATGCACTACGTAAACAGAACAGTAATATCGACCGGCGTTTTCTTATGGTTGAGCGTGGCAATCGCCGCTATGCCAGACCCTATGAAGAAGACGGCATGACCCTGGACCTAAACGCTATGCGCCGAAAAACCCTACTGAATGCCGTAGCCGCCTTAGCCGGCCGTGAGTCTCCGGAGCAGTGTGAACCTACCCCAATACAGCAATTGCCAGATATGCCCCAAAGCGCTGATGAGGCCAGGGTACAGGGACGCCTAATCCTATTGGTCGATGACAATCCAACCAATAGAAAGGTTATAAGTCAGCAGTTGAGTATGCTCGGTTATCTGGCAGAAACCGCAGATAATGGCGCAGAGGCTCTGGAGATGTGGAGAAATGGCGACTACACATTAATACTTACCGACTGCCATATGCCGGTAATGGATGGCTACCAATTTACGCAAAGCGTACGTAGAGAAGAGCCGCCAGAGACACATATACCCATCATAGCAACCACCGCCGACGCACTGAAAGGGACAGGTGAGAGGTGCCTCAATGCTGGGATGGATGACTACCTGACCAAGCCTATGAAGCTGCAGCAACTGGAAGAGGCTCTGGTGAGATGGAGACCTATAGATAGGTCAGAAGATGAAACGGAAACGAAGAGTAGATCAGCACAAGCAAGCAGTGAGATCCAAGAAGATATAGATCCCAAGGCTCTGGGTAACATTCTTGGAACTCAAGATCCTAAAATGCTGGTCGACTACTATAATGATTTTCTGGATTCCAACGCACCTACTGCACAACAGATAGAGGAAGCATTCCAGAAAGAGGATATGGCGGAGATAAGCGCCTTGGCGCACAAGTTAAAGTCTGCCGCCCGCACGGTCGGTGCCAACGCCCTGGCAGACTGCTGCCAGGCCCTGGAGACAGCAGGAAGGATTGATAATACCGAAGAGGTTCAACAGAGAATAGAGGTGTTACCAGGCCTGTTCCATAGCGTTCAGCGATGGATAGAGGATTACTCTAAGTAGCCTATGGTGAAAAGGATGTTTGTCTATGACGAAACAGATTAATTGCTTAAATTCGGTACTTATCGTTGACGATGAACCTTTTATCTTAAGCACCACTGCAGCAGCGCTCAGAAGGCTTGGCTGCACGCATGTGGAGACTGCGGATAATGTTGCTGACGCCCTAAAGCTCATATCAACCACAAAAGCAACAATAGGGCTGGTGATATGTGACCTTAACATGCCAGGTGTCGACGGGTTAGAGCTACTCAAGCGTTTTGACGAGATGGCATATTGCGGCGATATACTTATCATCAGTGGGGAGGACTCACAGACACTGAAGATGGCGGAATCTCTGGCGTGTGCACGTGGATTGTCTGTGATTGGATCTATCGCAAAACCGATACAGGCGGAAGCACTTTCAAGGATACTATCACAACTCTCACACCATAAAAAACAACCGAGAAGGCCATCAGCCGAAGGCATAGTCATAACCCCAGAGATGCTAGAGTCAGCCATAGAGGCAGGAGAGCTAAAGCCATGGTTCCAGCCCAAGATAGATATTGTTAACCGCACACCAGTGGGCGTAGAAGTTTTGGCCCGCTGGCCCAAGAGCTCCATTGGCCCCATATTTCCCGATACCTTTATCCCCGTAGCTGAAGAACACGGACTGATCGACATGCTAACCTTTTCTCTGGTTGAGCAGGCAATAAAAATAGATCAGGGGTGGCGACAACAAGGTATTAATCTGGAGATGGCCGTCAACATATCCATGAGCAGCCTGTACGATGAAAGATTCCCTGACAAGCTGGAAAAGCATGTGATACAGGCCTATGGCAGTATTGACCAAATAAAACTGGAGGTAACAGAAACTCAGTTAATGGAAGATCTGGTGTGCCCATTAGAGGCCCTACTGCGCCTACGTATGAAAAAGGTCAAACTCTCAATAGATGATTTTGGTACCGGACACTCCAATATCAGTCAGCTGCGCGACCTACCCTTTGATGAACTCAAGCTGGATCGCAGTTATGTTCACTCTGGTGTGAATGGAGAGCGCACCGATTTGATTCTAGAATCCACAGTGGAGATGGCGAAAAAGTTGGATATGTCCATTGTGGCTGAAGGAGTGGAAACCCTGGAAGAGTGGCAGATGGTTGAGCGACTAGGTTGCGATCAAGTACAAGGCTACTTTGCTGCCAGACCGATGCCTGGTGTCGAAATACCTGGATGGATGGCCTTATGGCCGACGTTAAGAGGTAAGCTATTTAATAGGTAAACCTGGTTGACCTTTATCCTGCCGCTAGTGTGGTGCTTCATACAAATTGACGATTATAGCGTGACGCTAAGCGGTTAGCCGCTAGGCGCGTGCCGCCGGGAATGGCTTCTCCCTTTCCAAGGTGCGCAACAACGCGGATGACCGCTTAGCGTCTCGCCCGAAGGGAAGCCTGCT
>JARRQF010000452.1:0-3124 GCA_037382065.1 Candidatus Thiodiazotropha sp.
GCTTGGAATAATATCCATTATAATGATAATCCTTTTTATCGCGTTGGATACCCAGACACTGGCGCAACCTTTGCAACTACATGGACTTATTCTGATTATAATCAGTTTTATGGAGCAAGTAAAAGCTGGATAGATCATGCAAAAACATATACAAGTCTTTCTGATTATTCTACAGCAACAGGATTTGATAGTAACTCTGTCACAACAGACCCTGGCTTTATTAATCCAGGTGGGACAATTGCTAGTGACTATAAGAGATCATCTTACACGAATAATGGACGAGGAGGTGCTTATAAGTCAGTAATGGGAGCATATATAACTGGGTTTGAGTTGATAGGGTTTGGAAAAAGACCGAATAGTGTTGTGCTGGAGATCCAATAGGCTGGTTAAATATACTTTCAGGGAAACCTGAAAGACTTCTCTTCCATCGTTGCTGAGCCTGCTACCTGGCTGGTACCCTCAGGGCTACAAGAATGGCTCAGAATCTGAAAAACAGGTTGCCTAAACCAAGCCGTAAGGCTGCAGAAGAGGGCGGATTCAGGCAGAAACCCGGGGAGTTAAATGGATTTGAGGTTGGGTAGCGGGACAACTCAAGTGGTTTCTGTCACCAGGATTCTATCTTGATAGGCGGGGGTGTTATGGTTATTCTTCTTATACCCGGCTCATTTGAATGGAATAATTATTTACCCTGTTTCATTGTTTTCAGCCGATTAAAAAACGATGATACGACTTTATCTGCCGATGATTCGCTGTAAACAACCAGATTTTCTTTGCCCAGGTTAACGGTAATATATTTAGTCAATATTTTTGTGTTGCTGAAGTAACCTGTTCTATCCAGCTTTTTAGATGCTCTCTTCGCTGATGCTTCGTCAATGTATATGACACAAGCAATACCAATATGAGAAGCTGTTTGTTTTGCAAGATCCTTAAAATATAACTCCTTTGACGCTATATGAGTTACATTAGCAATAAATCCTTCGCTTAAGGATGATTTCAGAAAGGATTTTTTATTATCATTTTTAGAGTATATTTCGGTTACCTGGAAATCATTATATTTCGAATACAGATAAGTTACTAAATCACTTTTTACAAAATCAACCATTTCTGATTTATCGATACCACTCGCTTGGCAAGCAGAAAATAATAACAATATATAAACAGTAAAAATTAATCTTGTTATTGTCATCTCAATAATTCCTAATCTACCGTAAGTCCGTCATCTTTTATCGCGTATTCAAATTTGTGCGGGCATACTTCAGATGCGCAACAGGTTTGGCATTCACGCTCATTGCGAATCTGGCCGCAACAGGCAGCAATGAGCAGTTCCTGCATCAATGTCTTCTGGCATGCCACATCGTGTATGGCGAGGTCCTCTGTGCTTACAACCCCATCTGCAAGTAATTGCTGGAGTTCCACGCCCTCGAAGCGTGCCACAGGTCTGCGTGTCTCGCTATCGACGATTTGCAGGTAGGGTGTTGGGCGCTCAAGCCATGCGTCGATGATTAGTTGCATAGGGGAGCGCCCGTCTGCTCGTTACAGGTTGCAGCGGGCTCCTTTCTGTCCAAACTGACCTTGACCGTTCGGAGTTTTATTACGTTTTTGTGGGGCATCATGTGTTCCTTGGCTATTAGTCATAAAATGCAAATGATAATCATTCTCAATAACAAGTCAAGTACCATTCATTCACAGACATGACCTGTCCAGTTGGATCGAATCTATCTTGACATAAAGAATGATAATCATTATCGTCTATGGGGGATCCTCAAAAGGACGTCCAAATCATCCTAAAAAGATCAGTTGGGCAGCATGAAGGGGGCGTTTGTGGTGGTACAGAGCAAGGGTCGCTCCCGCCATCCATGTGCCCGCGACACGGGTGCATCCATGCACGACGCGGAATAGCTTGCTATTCCAAGGAGTTGCAACGCCGCCATGTGCCACCACAAGCGTGCCATTCACGCTGTAGCGTGATTCACCCAGTAG
The DNA here is from genome assembly GCA_037382065.1 of Candidatus Thiodiazotropha sp. Taxonomy (GTDB): domain Bacteria; phylum Pseudomonadota; class Gammaproteobacteria; order Chromatiales; family Chromatiaceae; genus Thiodiazotropha. The sequence continues at coordinate 1,981 of JARRQF010000452.1, forward strand.
GTGACCATAACCATCAAGCTACTTTCTTCAAAATCAGATACCTGTTATTAGAATGGAGCGGTCAACTGATTTTTTTAGGATCATTGCTCAGGCTGCATTGCTGCCGCCAGAATTGGGAGAGTGTTCACTTTTCGATGCATGGGGCACAAAAGGAGTGTCACTGTATAGGTGGCTGGTGTGCCGAAAATGGTTTGTAATCTGCCTTGGTTTATTGGGTGGAGGCTGTTTTCCCTCCACAGACCATCCCCGCACACCACCTATTCGTCCGGTGACCTAACAGCCTTCTAACATCTATCCGTTTGTGACGGATGAATATTTATCGGTTATATTTCAAGGAGAATGAGACGATGTACAACCATCGACGATTTACAGTGCCCGCCGTGTTAGCGCTGGCCCTGATAGCGCAGGCGGCCGGTGCCGATGAGCACCGCCAACATGGTTCCCATGTTCACGGAATCAGTCATCTCAATGTGGTACTCGACGGAACCACCTTGGCGATCGAACTGGACAGCCCAGCCGCCAATCTGGTCGGGTTTGAGCATGCACCGCGTAGCGATGCGGAGCATGCCCAGCAGGCACATGCTTTGGCGCGACTGCGTAAGGGGGAGACACTGTTTGTCCTGCCCGCCGAAGCCAGGTGCAGGCTTGAATACGTTGACGTGGCTGAAGAGTACGCGGATTACCTTGATGAGGAGACGGAATACCACGACGAGCATGAAGAAGATGGCCACCACCACAGCGATATCAAGGGGGAGTACCTTTTCCACTGTGATACCCCGGCGGCGTTGAACGGCATCGATGTGCAGCTGTTCGAGGCGTTCCCCGCCACGGAGAGATTGAAAGTGCAGTTTGTCGCTCCAAAAGGACAGGGTGGTGTTGACCTTGTCGCCGGTGACCATTACCTGCGTTTCTAACTGACGGGTGGGCGGCGCGCCACTGCCGGCGTCCACCTTATGGGGGTGTCATGAAGGTTGAGCGACTTGGCTACGAAAGGCACCTGACTTCGGTTTGATTGTAGTTCCATGCAAATCTAGTGTGGTGCTTCATACAAATTGACGATGATAGAAGCCTGCTCAGGCCAGGAGACAAGGCGCAATGCGCAGGGAATGGCTCGCCCTTTTCAAGCATTGCAACGCAGTATCCT
>JARRQF010000453.1:0-8115 GCA_037382065.1 Candidatus Thiodiazotropha sp.
TTTGTCTCGACAAAGCCAATCATCCGCTTTGTGGTCAAGGTCGTACTTTGCAAGTTCGGCAGGTGGAGCAACGATTGAGACCTGGCGTAAGTATGTAGAAAATCAGGCTACGCCTGATTGGCCCTTTCATCCCCGCCCGTATTGGGCGAGGGTTTTCGGGCTATTCTGCTAAAAAGATCAGTTGGGTGGCGAGAAGAGTGCCATTCACGTGGTAGCCTAATTCACCCAACAGGTAATGTTTTAATGCTTCCTATCTTACGTCGCATCCCATTTTTCCAGCGCGCTTAGTTTCCCCTGGCCAATCTATTTACCACAAAGGGCGCAAAGGATCATATCCTTCGTGGCCTTCATGTTCTTCGTGGTGAAATTTTTAGAGTCAATGGAATGGAATAACTCGTAACGTAACGTGCGATATGAGCCTATTATGTAGGATGTGGTGAGGCACGAACCGCATCATGGATGCTCGTAAGCTACCGCACTATTGATGCGGTTCGCACCGCTCACCGCATCCTACACAATCACGAATTTTATAGCGACTTCAAAAAGAGTGACCTATTGGTTTAAAAGCACCACACTAGGATCGCTTTGTAGGCGTCCAAATCTCCTGCCGAGTACCAGCAAAATACTTACCCCAGGCAACCAAAATCGATAAATTAACAGCCACGAAAAATAGCGGCACCTTAGCCAAAGGCATTGATTTTATTAGCGAATCACTGAGTGAAGCAAAAGCGGCTACCAGATAGAAAAGGAGCTGCATGACGAATAGAAAACTGTAGAATCCTTCACCAACCAGAGCTAAATTACTGATCAGCATGGAAATTAAGAAAAATGGCACCAACCATCTCAGTAACTTGTGAGAGATTAAATAGAGGGCAAACAGGGGATTACGAATAGGATTGAGCAGACTCGATTTTTTAAATAGCGCTGTGATGCCCCGAATAAAAGTACGAACCTTTCTATTGAACTCATCTTTCTGGGACTCAGCGGCCTTCATATAGCCAAACGCTTCTGAGATGGAGACGGCTCGATAACCCTGTTCGACAGAGTTCAGGACTGAGTAAAAATCGGGTGCCACTCCCTCAATAAAAGGCGTAATAATCTTTCGTCGCTCGGCATAGATCGAGCCACTCGCACCTACGATAGAACCAGTGGCTGACTCCTGCCTGCGAAGAAACAGCTCATACCGGCCATATAGCCCCTCGCCGCTATCTCCCTCTATAATGTCTTCCCCCGACACACAACCAACCACTTCGACAGCAAATGGCCGTACAATCTCCTTGATAGCCTGAGAGTCGAGCATGATTGATGCGTCGGAAAACACAACAATATCCCCAGTTGCCGCGCTCAAGCCCACATTAAGGGCGTTCGCTTTTCCCTTTCGTTCTTCAAGCTCAATAAATTCCAGATTAGATAAGTCATTAAATTCCCGAATAATCTTGGCAGTACGATCAATGGACCCATCTGACACAATCACGACCTGCAGATCACCAGAGAAATCGAGTTCATGAGTATTGATCAATTTTCGCTCAATAACCTCCTCCTCATTGTGAACGGGAATGATGATAGAGACGGATAGATGTTGAGGGTAATCAAGGTCCTGATAGCGAATAGGTGTATTGAACCTATTGATCAAAAACAGTAATACTGGATAGCCAAAGTAGGCGTAAAAGACCAGCAGAAAGGAGAACCAGAGTATTAATTCCATAATCAGAAAGGGTGTCTGCGCCAAAATATATATCGCCCATGGAAGTGTGATTATGCCATGTATTTGGTTTTAGTGTAATATTTCCGATTGTTCCAAAAATCACCAAGTGACACCATTATGGACTCAAGCCGCCCCCAAGAAAATAGAGATATTGAGCTCTCATTCATCATTCCAGCGCTGGATGAGGAGGCAAATATAGGTCGGCTCATCGATTCCATCCATGAACAGAGCAATGGGATTCCCCATGAGGTGATCGTAGTAGACAATGGATCCCAGGACCGAACGCCTGAGATTGCTGGGCAAAAAGGAGCACAGGTACTCAAAGAACCCAAATTGAACATATCAGGCCTGCGAAACGCCGGGGCAAGGCAAAGCAGAGGTAATGTCTATATCTTCCTTGATGGGGATATACAATTAACCCAAGAATGGTCGGAAGAGTTTCCTAAAACACTTGAACTACTCAAGAAAGAGAAAAATATCATTACCGGTTCAAGGTGTGGAATCCCCAATGACAGTAATTTTCTCGAAAAATACTGGTTCATGTCCCTTAAAGGAAACAATGAAAAGTATATCAATAGTGCGCACCTGATTATTCACAAAGAGTTATTCGAGAAATTACAAGGCTTTGACCCCATCCTTGTCACAGGGGAAGATACCGATCTATCATTGAGAGCCAAAGAACAATACAACGCCAGGATTATTAATAATAAGAAGCTCCATGTACTACACCATGGTTACCCTAAAAATCTCGGCGCGTTTGTAAAAAGGGAGGCATGGCATGGAACAAGAAATAATAATATTTTAGATGTTATTTGCTGCTCTCCAGTTCAGCTTGCCACCAACATATTCCTAATCCTGCATCTGATCCTGCTCTATAGTGTAGCAACCCAGATGTATTTTTTAGCAGTTGCATCAATAGCATTAACTCTTGGACTGCTCGTTGCCTCTTCACTCTATAAATTCGGAATGAAACCTAAACTTGTCTTAATCAATGGCTTTATTTTCTACTTCTACTATTTTGGCCGATCAATTTCAATATTCAAAGCACTCTTAAAAATTTAGCGCTAAGGGCTAGGAAATAAATAATTAGCCATATAAAACTGATAAATCAGTCAACCAGGATCGATCTATATTTCATTCACATGCTTTACAATATGCTGCATATCCTGCTCTGTGACAAAAGCGTGCGTTGGAAGCGTGACAATACTCTTAGCAACAAGCTCAGCGCCAGGGCACGCATCTCTATCAGTTCGATTTGATTCTATCTCTGTCAACTGGCTCAATGCCTTAGGGTATGATGCGGAAATGCCATACTGGCGATACTGAGCGAGCAAATCTGCACGCTGTCCATCATCAAGTACTAACAACGGATATCTTAAGTAAACAGGCTGAGCAGATTTACATTTTCTCAGTAATATGCGTCTCATAAAAATCGCCATGGGCAATGCGACTCTCGGTTATCTCATCAAGCCGTTTCAATTGTGATTCAGCAAGTGTGGCGAGAAATGAAGGATATCTTTTGATCTCGACATCAGTTTCAAATCTGGTTTCACCCAACCCACTAAAACTGATACTTGCCGGTATCTTATAGGCATATGGATTGAGGAATAGATAGTAAATAAGAACCTTGATAAATTCGACTAACCCAGCTTTCATACCCAGATCAGGCACTTCTTTATAGATATCGACTATTGCTTCGGAAAGATCGGAATGATCAGTAATAATAAGCCCGCCTTGAATAGAGGTCGCATTTTTTCCTTTATCCAAGCTGAGTATCCCGGCAGAGCCAAAGGTTCCGACATATCGACCAGCCAATCTTGAATTCAGGGACTGAGCCGCATCGTCAATCAGCATCACACCTCGCTCATCAGCCAAACGCTCCAGTTCAACCAAATTATTCGGTAGTCCGTATAAGTTAGCGCTAACAATAGCAATAACATTTGTAAAATCTATCTGCTGTAATTTATCCTGATCAAATGAAAGTGTCGTTGGATCAATATCACAGAGACGTATTTTTAAACCCGCATTAATGGCGGAACTTGCCACTGAGTAACAGGTATAAGCAGGCATAATGACTTCATTTCTACTATCTGCTGAAGAACGAAGCGCCTTAACTCCAGATAATAAGGTTGTCATGGCACCTCGCCCTGTCGAATAGACAGAACTATATTTATTACCTAGAAGGGCCTGTACTGCACCCTTAAGTTGAGCTTCATCTCCACTCATCGTAACTGCTTTCGCAAACCATAGCAGCAGCTCTCGCAATTTTATCGGTGAGCCTGTTGGTGCAAGATGCCTAAACATATGAATAGCGCCTATGGAATACTTTTTGAAATAAGGGGGCCAATACGGCCCACGATAGATAGTGGCAATCTTTTCCAGATATCAATAGCTAACTTGTATTTTGCATTATCGACATTAAGCTGGGGAATCTCTCCATTACCAGGTATATAGTATTGCCAATAAAGCTGCGTCATTTCCGCATTCCATTTCTTTTTAAACGCTTCGCCAGATGAGTCGGCAGTAGATCGCCCAAGATGATAATCAACGTAACCATTTTCACAACTGTCCTTGATCATCTCCCAATAAAGCGCATAAGTTGGCTGCAAATGTCGATGTTCTAGAATGGTACCCATCCACATCCCTTCAACCGTTTTTTTATAATACCCATTGAGAGCCACACATATCGGCTCCCCTCCCCTATATGCCACAAAGATTTTAATATCCTCTTTTCCAAAAAGGTCTAGTAGTTTTTTGAAATAGCGCTTTTTATAGAAAGGGGTCCCAAGATCACGCCATGAGTGGCTCATTACCAGGTAAAAATCATCAAGCAGTTCCGCATGGCCCGATACAACTTGGATATCATTTTTATAAACCCTTCTGATATTCGTACGATGTTTTGACTTGAATGCAGACCAAAGCTTGTCATGATCCTCATCCAGTTTAATCGACATAGAGACCTTTCGCGTTGATTCTGGTAAATCAAGTACTGAGCTTTTTGTGGACCTCATCTCCAGGTAGTCCACTTGATGCTGGTCAGAAAGCTGTATAGCCTTTTCTAGCAACTTTTTTTCAATATCATCCGAATTCGCACAAACGCCGCCAAAATTGACAAATGGCATTGAGCAAAAGATCCTACCAAACAGCCTGCTTTTGATGAATACGAGTGGTAGTACCCCCTCAACACCGGCATCCCCCCTAGAAAGAATAGAGAATATCTGATGGCCAAAATGGTCTTGATTTAACTGCTGCCACTCGAACCTCTGATAAAAATTGGCCTCTGAAGCACTTAAGAGGTAGTTATTCCAATCTTCCCTATTTTTCGAAGAATCGGATATTACATCGATTTCTGACATTCTATATTAACCCGGCTGAAATATTATATTACTATATTTTACAACAAGTTATTTGCATAATATTAAAAAGTTATCCAAAATAACGATTTGGTGGCTTTGGACACCAGCCTAGTTTATAAACTGGCAGCCTGCATTGCATTAAGAATTTTCGCTCTGATATCATTCCGAATAGTGAGCTATTCTGCGTCGTTGTGCGGTGTGCAGGAGCAACCCTTGCCCAGCACCACCACAAGCACACACTTCACGCAGTCCAACTAATCTTTTTAGGATAATACAGCAGTTTGCAGGCTATTGCTTCGTAACATAACCAGAGTCTACCACTGCCGCTACCAAGATAACTGAAGGGAGTATAGCTCCATACACTTGATTTATAGGCTATTATTCGGAGTTGATTGGTATAATCAAGTAAGAGAGTAGGCGTCACCAAACACCTTTCCTATTCTCTTCTTTGCAAATATAATAGATATACATAGCCAAGCACAAACCACCCATTAGCTAGGCATACTTGCTCAGCAATGTAACTGGACCTGACACTCAATACCTAATGTTGTTATATACTTTTCTATTTCTAATCGGGAGTGAATACGTTGGTCTGGGTAATTATGTGCCATTATATAGAGCACTTCCCTTAGCACTTGGATTGTCTGCGTTGGTATTAATCGCTGTTGTCAGTAAATACAATGCATCAGAAGCATTTAAGTATAAGTCAGTCAACTACACCCTGATTCTTGTATTTCTTACCATGTCCGCCATGGCGCATGGTTTTGTCAGAACCGAAGCTATCGAACCGACGAAGACATTAGTCGGTTACCTCATCTATACCATCATCTGCATATTTCTCATCAGCGAAAAAAGTGGATAAATTGGGGGCTGAACGAGTCGGTTCTTATAAAGCTGGTTTTTTTCTTGGCGATGGCAACGATTTTGCCTGGTCACTGAATCTCACTTTTCCATTGGCACTACTCCTTGCCGCAACAACCAAGAAAATACTCTTTAAGTATCTCTACTTTACTTCAGCTGCCGCCATTATTGTTGGTATCGTAGGCACGCAGTCAAGAGGAGCAACAATAGCACTTGCTGTCGGTCTGCTTTACTACTTAATTTTTATCAGCACAAAGAAACTAGCCGGCATTCTCCTTCTGGCCCTGATTGTTTTGGGTGTTATGTTATTCTCGCCCAGCGGCTATTTCGATAGGATGGGTACAATCTCTAGCTACGAAGAAGACACCTCAGCTATGGGCCGAATTAAAGCCTGGAACACGGCCATTGAGATGGCCGTGGATCACCCGATACTCGGCGTGGGCGCAGGCAGCTTTAATTCTGCCTACGGCAGGATCTATCGTAAACCCAGCGACCCAGTCAGATGGATTTCAACTCACAGTATCTATTTCAAGGTTTTAGCTGAATATGGATTCACAGGTATTCTGATATTTCTATTGATTATCTGGCATTCGATCAAAGTCAACATAAGCACAATAAAACTAATAAAGGAAAATCAGAATAACCTTATTGACATCACCACCCTATGGCCGCATTGTTTGATCTGGTCAATCATTTGCTGGGCTGTAAATGGTGTATTCCTTACTGGTTTTTCCTACCCACATCTATATTTATTAACAGGCATCTCTGTTGCCTTGAATCGGATAGTCCTGAATGAAATCGAAACGGCTGACCCCTTAGCTCCAGCCCCACCACCAAAGAAAGTTCGAAAGTTCTAATCACACTATATAGCGTGACTCATCCAATAAATGGCCATAGCTAAGAAACCATTTCCTCGAAATAGGAACCCGCTATTAGAATGGAGCGGTCAACTGATTTTTTAGGTTTCAGGGCCTAAAATATTTTAAGAATTGTGCACAGCAATATAGGCTTATTCCTTGAGTTTCCTGAGTGAATATTAATCCTTGGTAGCGCCATTGGATTAGAATCCTTGGACACATAGCCATGGTCTATTCTAAACCCTAAACGATAATTAGACTCAGCTACCACATCTTGCACCATGCTATTACTATTGCCATTCGGGTAAGCGATTGCGTTAACAGGACGTCCAATTTTTTCTTCAATGCGCACCTTTGACTCAGTTATCTCATATTGAACCTCTTCTGAAGCGATTCGAGTTAGCATTCTATGGCTCATTGAATGAGAACCAAAACTAATATTCGAAGAGAGCATTTCCAAAACTTCTTTCCAGGTCAGGTAGGCATCATGTTCCAGCGTCACCTTCGAGTCTTTCTGATAACGCCTAAGACTATCGAGTATGGCTTCAATTTCAGAATACTCCTTGTCCTTGAGTTTCGTAACAAACCCTCTTAGGGTATGCCTATCCTGTTTCGCTTCACTACCAATAACCTGCTCAAGAAAAGATATATCAGAGCTGTTATTACTATCATTCAAGTATAAAAGCCTGGCAAGCAACTCTTCCTGCCAAAACACCGTATTGCTATTGATATAGTCAAAGGGAAGAAATACCGTTGCCGGTATATTCTCCTGCTCAAGCAATTCTTTTGCATGAAAATAGTTATCATGCCAACCATCATCGAAAGTAAGCATACAGCCGCAAGAGATGCTCTTATGATTACTCAGAAAATCATACATATCATCCATTGCGATAATATCAAACTCCTGCTTCAACCAGCGTAAATGATTCTGAAATAGACTTTTCTCAGTAATAATGCCACTTGCAGAATGCACCTGGTTAAGCATATTTTCCGGAATGACCCGATGATACGCCAAAACACATATCTTATTTTTTAACTTATAATTCTTAATCAAAGAGAGAATCCCTGAATAGTATAAAAAATAAGCTACTAGATTTTTAATAATTACCTTAATCTTTCTCATACTCAGATAATTTACTCTTTAGATATATCCATGTTTATCAAACATAGTAGAGGCTGATTACGTACTCATGGGATAATACTTGCCCAACCATTGGCTTACCTCAGCATGCATTTCATCTTCCCACTCTTTTAATGACAATATATGATTTGCCTCAGGTATTGTAATAACTTCGTAATGCTCTTTAAGCGGTTTTAATTGTTTTATATAAATACT
>JARRQF010000454.1:0-4168 GCA_037382065.1 Candidatus Thiodiazotropha sp.
GGTAACCATCGCAGGCACGATGTAGCAGCCAAAATCCACCACCGCCCAGACCCGAGCTATAGGGCTCGACCACACCCAGTACGGCGCTGACGGTTACTGCTGCATCGAAAGCGTTTCCACCGGCTTGCAGCGTTCTAAGCCCCGCCTCTGTCGCTAACGGGTGAGCGCTGGCAATAGCGGCTTTGTGCGGTTTTTCATGGGCGAAAGCATTATTAAAGGAGAGTACCGATAAAATGAGAAACCAGAAAAGAGCTTGGTGCGATTTTACAGTCGTGCCGCAGACCGCACTCTTTTGGCGGCAAAAAAATACAATATTTGATGAATAGAATGAGTTTACTATCCAGCGCTTAGCATATCGCATAGTGTGATCCCTCTATATATTTGAAATTACGATTTGCTTGAGTATCTTGCATGTTATTTCAGTAATAGCAATATGCTTCGCTAATTTAGGCTATAAAGATTCTCTGTTGTTTAAGGAGTGACGTTGTAATGGACTTGTCGGGTTATTATTTTTATAAAATTTGAAACCCTTTGTTATTCTCTGATTAGCTGTTAGTGCATTTAGTTTAACTATTTAAGGGATAGAAATACAAGTATAAAATATACCTAATTTACTTATCATTGTTTTTTTATTGGCTGCTTTGGAATATAGATAGAAGGTCTCTGATTAATTAAACGATAATCATTCGGCAATGCTATAGCGAGCGTGATCATATAGCGTAGTGTATTGATAGCTTAATCAATCAAGTAAAGGGCGGGTGATCGTCATATTAAGGCGGGTAAATTAAGGTGCAAAGAATAAGTAAAAAGGGTAACAAAAAAGTTGGCAATACTTATTTTTGCGTGATATAAAAACCAGTATATTGTTCCATCACGTTAAAGAATAAGGATGTCTCTATGCTTAAGGCTACTAGGTTTGCTGAACACTACACAGAACAACCCCATCATGACCTTCGCTACTCTGCGGTCATGAAATGGAAGCCATCCTATACCATCAGCAACAGACTGCTCACAACGATTCGTGATATTGGTGAAGCGATTGGGGCGTTTAATGCACACGGTTTAAATGATGGTGCGATCGCTGAACTTAAGGAAGAGGCGAGCGTGTTGTCTTGTTATGCAGTCACTGGGTTGGTTGGTAAACAACTGACGCTTGCCGAGCTTAAACCGTTACTCGAATATCGGCACTATGCCGAACTGCCTATTAGGCGTGAGCTATTCGATTACGATAAGGCGCAACAGGCGTTGAGTCAGTTGGTTCGGCATGACAGTTTCGAATTTAACATAAAAACATTGGAATGGTTGCAGGGGCTTGTTGTGGCGGGGGAGGGAAGTGATCCGTCACCGGGTGGCGTTATCCGTGAACAGTTCTCTATTGTGCCATCCTTGCAGCGGGGAACTGGCGTCTATGTTCCCCCTAGTGCTAATGACATACCACCGCTGATTGCCCGTGTAATGCTATTTGTTAATCGTAATATTGGTTTGATTGATCCGGTCATTCTGGCCGGTATTTTTTATCATCAGTTAGTCATGACTCACCCCTTTCTTCGTGGAAATAGCCGGACAATAGGTCTGATGACAAATGCGCTGCTGGGCAAGACAGGGATGGACCTGTTCGAACTGATTAGCCTGGAAAACTATTTTTATAATAATAGAGATCGATACGATGCTACGTTGAACCTGGAGGGTGACTATTATGACTTCGAGTCGAAACTCGATTTATCAGAATGGTTAGAATTTTTTTCACAAGCTGTTTTGCATGAACTGCATCGTGTTTTGCAGGCGGCGCAAGAATTGGCATTTCCTGAGACTTATTTAGAGATTAGTCAACAAAATATTCTTCAATATCTAGAGAGGCATGGCAGTATCTCGCTACAGGAATACAGTGCGATATCGCGACACAGCTCTGCTTCATTGAAAGCCGATTTTGAACGCCTTGTCAAGCTTGGTTTGATTGAATCAAAAGGCATCGGGGATGGTCTCTTTTATGTGCTTTCATAGAAAAGTTATTTATTTGGCTATATCCGGAATTCCCAATGACTAAATCATTATGACGTTAACTATTAAGAAAAGCCGGCCTATAAAGGTTAATGGTGAGGAATTTCGTTATCAAATTTCGACAACGAAAATTGACGATAAATGGAGCTTTAGTTTAAATATAACAGTGCAAAGGTGGACGCCACCAAGAGGCGTGCTAGAGGTTAAAGGAGTTGTAACCCGTGATTTTTGGCTAGATATATCTGATGGTAAGAAGTGGAATATTGAAGATTACCCAGTTGTTTTGCCAAAACATATTTCATATTTAATAAAGTTAGCAATCATGGAAGGTTGGGATAGTACTGAAACAGGTGTTTCGTATAAGATAAATACAGAAAATGGAGCGATTTTTAAACAAACTTAACAAACGCATCCCTCGTTTCTGCGTGGGAACGAGGAAACAGCAAGCGTTAACGTAATAAGGCTGACATAGACCTGGTGCATGTGCTGATGTCTTTTGTGAGGAACTCGGGAGATCCTGAAGGTAAGATGACACGCCCCATTTTTTTGTTGTTAAAATAGGGAAATTAGGCAGAAATGGAGGTTTTGAGCATGAATTGTCAGATGAAAGACACAATCATCCCTCAGCCATCACTGATTACCATGATGAAATAGTGTGTTACTTGGTGCTAGACCAACAACTGCTGACAAGATGCCAAATTGGGGGTTCTACGGTAACCAAACTTTTCGCAAGTTGCTTTAATAGCATTGACGGCACCGACTAGCCCTTTGAACCTAAAAAAATCAGTTGACCGCTCTATTCTAATAACAGGTATCTGATTTTGAAGAAAATAGCTTCGATGGTTATGGTCATCCATTGGGTGAATCGCGCTACAACGTGAATGGCACGCTTGTGGCGGCACATGGCGGCGTTGCAACTCCTTGGAATAGCAGGCTATTCCGCGTCGTTGCGCGCCGTGCATGGATGCACAAGTGTTGCGGGCACATGGATGTGCAGGAGCGACTCTTGCCCTGTACCACCACAAACGCACCCTACACGCTACCCAACTGATTTTTTTAGGTTGAACTGACTTTCGAACTTTTGTGTCATGTATTCAATGTAATCGGTCAAGTGAAATAGTGTGTGGATGTGATTTGACATGACGGCATAGCCGACGAGGTCAATAGCGAAGATGCCAGCAAGCTCAATCAGTCTCTTTTGAATCCATTCACGTCTATGCTCAAAGTTTTTACCGGTTTACCACATAGAAAGGCGCGCCTGACGCATCGTGAGACGCAGTGATAGTAGGGCGTAGCTTCAAGAGAGATGAGCGTTTTCCGTGGATTAGGCATGATATCACTCCTTGATATCTGATGATTTTTGTTGATGTTCTTGATTAGGCTGCCTGATAGTTCGTTTTGATGCAAGCTTTGGATGGGTGTCTTCAGACAGTCGCAAATGACGGTATCGTGGGTGGCATAAAATCTTAATCCCCTTGATATTGGGTCTCTGATTTCAACTGAGGTTTCGATCGTAACATTCCCGGCCAATGAACTGTCTTAATCCCCTTGATATTGGGTCTCTGATTTCAACTACAGCTAGCCAGCTTTTCGACCAGAGCAGCGAGGTCTTAATCCCCTTGATATTGGGTCTCTGATTTCAACGCTGAGGTGTCAGCCAAGATCAACGACATGGCCTAGTCTTAATCCCCTTGATATTGGGTCTCTGATTTCAACCGCTGAGTTTAGGAAAACCATGGGAATCAAGGTGTTAAAAACACCCCTGAATGGATTTCTGTTATTCAAATAGTTCATAATCGTGAAAAATAATCATTATCACCACTCAGCAAATAGATGCCTTGGGACAAAGCTTGTTTTCCCAGAGTCATTATGACGGGCTTGAGGGGCAATGTATAGATGCGTATATCGTCCTGCTTCGGGTTGATCATCTCTTGCAGTTCTTTGGCATTGCACTCTATGAGGAACACCGAATATTGAATAGGCATCGCCAACTTTTTTAGATAGCGGTGGATGCGAGTGAGTCGTTGGATCAATGGTGATCAATGGGGTCAGTGATCAATGGGGTCAGAGTCATTGATTATATGTGTTAACAGGTGTAGTCAGTCCATATCATCAAGATAAGGACATGCTATGGCACGTTTGCCACGACTGTACTTGCCAGGATGCGCAC
>JARRQF010000455.1:0-3086 GCA_037382065.1 Candidatus Thiodiazotropha sp.
CTCGTTGACCGGACACAATTCAATGCCTGGATACAGAACTTTATTGTGCCTTACGCCAACCACCTAAAGTCTCGTGGCCTTTACCTGGTAATTAGTGCGACCGGTCCAGTTACGACACCCAATAAAAAAATAGCAGAACACTCGCGCCTGCATGCGTTCTGGAATACCCTTGCCTCCGCCCCGGGGGTAAAGAACGCCGACAATATCATGTTCGAGCTTCTGAACGAGCCGGTTGATATTGAATCCTCCCCTGGCAATGGCGACTGGGGCCACGGCGAGGCGAAATACTTCAGCGCATTTAGAGACTGGATTCAACCCGTCATTGATGGAATCCGGGATACAGGCGCAAACAATGTTATATGGGTACCGACTCTCGAGTGGCAGGGTTCACCTCAACAACACGCACAGTTTCCTTTTAGATGCACCAATTGCGGTATTGCAGCACACTATTATCCGGCTTATGGCGGTTGTTACGACGATTCCGATTGTCATAACAGGTTATGGAACAGAAATTACAAACCGGCTACAGATAAATGGCCGATGATTATTACAGAGAATTTCTGGTTTCCGGAAGATAATGGACTTGACTCAGGTAGTACAGCACACTATGGCAATACCCTAAAGGCCAACATGGATAAGGAAGGTAATGTTTCTTATATGATCGGATTTATAGGAGACCTGCTTGATAGTCTTAACAATGCGCGGCCTGAAGATGCTAACTTGAGCTCAAAGGAGGGTGCACAAGCCGCTTTTGAATGGTGGTACCAGTCTAATTCACAGTCTAATTCACCATCTAATTCACCATCTGATTCATGCACACCAACCACCATTACCCCATACGTACAGGTAGATGATGGAGATTGGCAACAAACGGCAAGTGTCACAGTAGATGCCGACGCAAAAGTTAAATTTGGTCCTCAACCCATATCAGATGCCTCATGGTCGTGGAGCGGTGGTGGTACATCCAGTACTACCCGCGAACAAACAATTTATCCTGCAAGTTCCGTAACGGCTACAGCGACCTATACAAATAACTGCGGTGAACAAAGCACTCAGAATTTTACCGTTAATATAAATCAGGATTCGCATCCGAATTCGGTTCCAAATCCAAATCCAAATCCGGTTCCAAACCCAAATCCGAATCCAGTTCCAAACCCAAATCCGAATCCGGTTCCAAACCCCAATCCGAACCCGACTCCAACTGCTCAGGCCATTGAAAACGGCAGATACAACATCGTATCTTCGTCAAGTGGTCTCTATTTGGATGTTTACGGCGCACGGATGGACGATGGTACAAATGTCATCCAATACCCTGGTAACGGCAGAGCAAACCAACAGTTTGACGTTGAGGCGCTAGGGGACGGCACCTATTCCATTCGCGCAGCCCACAGTGGTAAGGCAGTGGAGGTATCCGAAGGGAGTGCCAACGATGGCGCCGAATTGCGTCAAGGGAGCTATACCGGCGGGCAAAATCAACGCTGGCATATTAAGGAAGTCGGCAATGGCGTCTATTCCATTACCTCAGCCTTAAGCGATAAGGCGATTGACGTTTGGGAAATGAATACGAAGGCAGGAGGCGAGGTTAAGCTTTATGGATGGTGGGGAGGGTCAAATCAACAGTGGTCCTTTGTAAAGGTAGGTGATGCCCAGAACCCGAATCCGGTGCCAAATCCAAATCCAAATCCGGTGCCAAATCCGAATCCAAACCCAGTGCCAAATCCGAATCCAAACCCAGTGCCAGGAGATGTTATTTCTTCAGCTGGTTGCGGCAAGAATGCAACCCTGACCAGTGGCGAGCATACCATTCGAGTGAATGGTCAGAACCGCAGCTTCATTGTGCGGGTTCCAGACGATTATGATAGCAGCCATCCCTACCCGCTGGTCTTCGCGTTTCACTGGTATGGTGGCACCATGCAGGATGTCGACGGTGGTGGCAGCAGTGGGTATACATGGTCCTACTATGGACTTAGAGAAAAGGCAGATAACAGCGCCGATCATAAGATGATCTTTGTGGCGCCCCAGGGCCTTAATAACGGTTGGGCCAATTCCGGCGGCCAGGACCTCTCCTTTGTAGACGATATGACTGCTCAGATTGAGGAAAGCCTGTGCGTTGACAAGTCGCGGCTCTTCTCCTTGGGGTTTAGTTATGGAGGCGGAATGACATATGCCATCGCCTGTGATCGGGCAGATGTATTCCGAGGAGCAGCGGTCTACGCTGGTGGACAGATCAGCGGATGCAGCGACGGATCAAAACCAATTGCTTACATTGGTATTCACGGCATAGATGATCGTATCGATGGTGGGCGTGCGGCACGCGATACGTTCGTCGTTAATAACAGTTGCTCTCCCCAGAGTCCTCCAGAGCCGGATAGGGGAAGCCTGACGCATGTATGTACTTCCTATAACGGGTGTCAAAACGACTATCCAGTCCGCTGGTGTGCTTTCGATGGTGGCGGTCACACCCCGGCACCAGTGGATGGGACCAACTCAGCCTATGGTGGCGGTGACGCCACCTGGACCAAGTCAGAAGTGTGGGATTTCTTCACGCAATTTTAAAGCCTCACCAGAATGGTGTTGACGCCTGAGACCTTATGGGGTCAGAGTAAATTTACTTTGACCCCGTTCGGTTAAGTAAGCTTTGTACAAGTACAGGGTACGGCCACCTTCAGCATTAAAATGCAGACAGGGGTCGTCGTTTCATAGCAGGGAGTGGTGGCGATTGGGATACAGTTGCACAGCCAGGCCCGATATTGGAGTAATTGAAATGGGAAAGAAGAATAATTGGAAGCGTGCTCGTCCATTCAGTGGTTGGCTTGCATCGGCTGCCCTGGGGACATGCTTTGCTCCATTGGGCTCTGCGTTTGCTGCCAACGATAATAATTCATGCATACCATCCACCATTACCCCGTACATACAGGTAGACGATGGAAATTGGCAACAAACGGCAAGTGTCACAGTCGATGCCGACGCAAAAGTTAAATTTGGTCCTCAACCCATATCAGATGCCTCATGGTCGTGGAGCGGTGGTGGTACATCCAGTACTACCCGCGAACAAATAATTTATCCTGCAAGTTCTGTAACGGCTA
>JARRQF010000456.1:0-3079 GCA_037382065.1 Candidatus Thiodiazotropha sp.
GTACCGATTCTAGTGACAACCCCATTAAGTTCAGTCACAAGAACGCCGTTATAAATTGCCACTGCAACAGCCAAAATCAATGCCACAATAACGATCCACTCAGCAGTCTCCGCACCAGACTCATCTTGCCAAATATTCATCAGAACGTTTTTCATTCGATTCACCTTTCAAGTTGTTACTCAGTAGGTTGTTGATCGCCAGATCACTGGGATCGCTTTTACCATCCCAGATAACCAAAACAGCGAAGAAAAAATAAACATTCCTCTCTTCGCTGTTTGTCCCTTCACGCTCTTTCCCAATCCTAAATATTGGCGTCCAAATAAAACTTCAGGAAAGCACAGAAGAAAGTGCATATAGTGCGCCAAATCCATTTTTGTTAACCAATTGAGCGAATTGGACGCGCAGAGTATTTTCTCTCTGGCAAGAGATCGGTTTATTGTAAATTGTGTCGACATGCCTCGATGCGCTATCGTTTTGAAAGCGCTTGATTGATATTAATTCAGTAATTATGAGCTACCCGACAGGGCTGTTGTTTTTCTATTAATCATCTAATTCTTTTATGTCTTTTGATTAACCTGATTAAGGTTAAAATAGACGTAAAGATTTTCGACACCTGAGAAACTGACGCCATGGCGTCTGTGAGGGGGCTTGTATTAACTCATGTTTCGGTATTTAAATTCTGCTTGTTCACATGCGCTACATTTGAGCCTGGTGGGGTATATTGAATACTCGCTTCAAGCGTTGCACACAGGGATGTGCACCATGAAACTGAACATTGAGGTTCAACGCACTGCCAAACCGTTGGATCATCGAGTCTTGTTTGAATATTTTTTTAGGAAGCACTATCTTGCCCATCGGGTGAATGAGGGCAGAGAGCACCTGTTTCCAATATTTAGAATATTGCTCTCTGTTGTAGGTAATGCTGCACTTTACGCAAGATCTGAACACGTCGTTTTTAATACAAATACGCGCTTTTACTCTGCTTGGAACAATTCACTCCGGCAAACGTAATCAGGTGCTCTTCTGGGTTCCACGAGAAAGGCGTACCATCGTAGGGATTTCGCAGTTCACTTGAAGAGAGATTAGCCTCCATCGCATCCGCTGCAATACCACGCAAGCGTAGTTTGGTTGTTAGCAGTGCGGCCCGCCGCATCCCTTCCAGGTCATAAACACATGCCGCATACTCAGCGAAAGTGGAAAGAGAAATTCCCACCACAATATACCCACCAGGGTTATACCATTGAAACCCATTACCGTCGCATACCCGTCGCCATAATCCTTCTGAGCATGGACAGCACTTTCAGCAAACGCCCATTCCCCCGCAATCACTCTTTTCATGGACAATTCCGCACCTGCAAATGGGGCATTCCAGGAAGTGGGGATCGCAGCAGCTATTCCAATACCTTTCAGGCGACGCAGAACTAAGTTTCCAAAGGTGAAATTCCGTGGCAGCATTGACCTTGCAATTATTCTATTAATTATGAAGCACCACACGTGAATTTCAGGTGACCGTCCTCTAACGAGAAAATCGTGATATTTCCCTGAGGATATATAACTACCAGGGTCTCACCGAATCGACGTATATACACCTCGCCTGTCTGGTCGAAATGGACGATTAACCGAAGCAGTCCAATAATTTTGGATTGAAAAAGGTCGTAGAGGTACAGGTGGGTTTTTCCATCCGGGCTATGGCTACGAACAGCCAACCAATCCTGATAGAGCCACATGGCATCGATAGTTTCGCCCCGTTGTAAGGATATCGGTACGGTTTTGTCGCTACTTTTAAACAGGGCAAAGGTTTCCCGGTCTTCCACGGCAAGGGCCAGTCCCGCAACGAGTCCATCTTCCCGAATGCTCATGGGGTGGTAGTGTTCGATAATCTCTTTGCTGATCGGTAAGCGCTCTTTAAGCAGCAGCTCGGGCAGTTGATAGCACCAGGTGGCGGTGTCTCCCTGAGTGTCGCGCAGCAGCAGGGCAAAGCGTTTCGGACTGCGTTGAATGGCGATGATCGTCCCCGGCAGATCGCTGATCGACCAGAGGGCGCGTTGATCTTCCGCCTGCAGGTCCAGTAGCCACAGCTGGCGGTCTTTGGAAACCAGCCATTGCATGCCATCGTGTGTGATTGCGTAGTTGTCGATATCGAGTTCGAGCCAGCGTTGGGTTGCTAAACTTTCCAGCTCAAATCTGTAGACCACCCAGAGGCTATTGCGGCGGGCGAGCAGCAGGGCGCGGTTGCCGAGATCAGAGACAACGATGTCATGACAAGGGATCGCAAGGGTAGTGACTTTTTTGCCATCGGGTTTGATGACGTCGACACCCGATTCACCCCTGGCAACCAGTAGCCACTCCTTGGCCAGGATGGCGACAGCGGTTTGTGAAACCACGGACTGCCTCCCTGCTGGGATCTGGTATTCAAGCGGCGGTTCCCGTTGCGATAAGGAGTTTCCTGGCGTTTGCAGTCGGGAGCCGAGTCGCAGCGTCCTGGCTTCATGTCGGAGCACCGGATCATCCACCAGGTTGAGCAGGGCATTGAAGCGATTTTTCTCGTGTTTGCGATAGCCTTGATCGATATCGCAGATCAGGCGGCGAAGCGCCATGCGGGCGCAGATGCGGGTTGTTGGGGTGGGGGGCAATTGGGCAATGGTGTCGATAAACTCTGTTCTTAATACAGCAGTCCTCTCATCGACTGTGTTGAGTAACGCCTGCGCTTTGAACAGATATTCGTCATCTGATGGGGCCAGACTCAGGTATCTCGCCAACATACGCGCGCCTATGCTGCCACCCTGGTCGATTGCCTGTCGCGTCCAGTGGAGAATCTCCGGATGCTGCTGTCGCAGCGGCCAGGCCAGTTCCACCGCCTGCTCGAAGTCCCCCGACTTGGCATGGAGTTGGGAAAACTCCCAGCGCAACGGGTCGGCCAGCGTTTTGTCACGGTTCTGCAGGAAGCTGACCGCTTCCGCATAGCAGCGGGTCAATCGGGCGATCTGTATGGCGCGGGCTGTGTCGCCGGCAATCAGCCACTGTCTGATGACCTTTGCGGGCTGGAGTTGTTGGCCTTCGGCCAGTTCCGCGGCCATTA
>JARRQF010000457.1:0-4289 GCA_037382065.1 Candidatus Thiodiazotropha sp.
ATCCGCGTTGTTGCGCGCCTTGGAAAGGGAGAAGCCATTCCCGGCGGCACGCGCCTAGCGGCTAACCGCTTAGCGTCACGCTATCATCGTCAATTTGTATGAAGCACCACACTAGACTCGCCCCATCATCCCTTTAATTGCCGATGGAATATCCGCAGGAAAGATAATGCTCTTGCCGTTGGCTGATTTGGCAACATTTTCCAGAGATTTGACATACTTTTCACCCAATAGATAGACCACAGGTATCTCCTTGTCGCCGATCGCTTCTGTGACGAGTTGAATCGCTTTCTGGCTGGCATTAGCCAGGACAACCTGGGCTTCTGCATCGCGCCGGGAGGCCTCAAGCCGACCTTCCGCCTCCAAAATGGCAGCTTGCTTGTCGCCATCGGCGCGGGTGACGGTAGCGCGCCGCGCTCGTTCTGCCGCCGCCTGCTCCTCCATCGCTGTCTGCATCGTGCTAGAGGGATTAATGTCCTGAATCTCGACGGTTTTCAAGGTAATACCCCAATCCGAGATGTCGTCTGAAATGGCGTTTTTTAGTTGCGCCTTAATTTTGTCACGGGAAGAGAGCGCATCATCGAGATCCATTTCACCAACAATGGAGCGCAGGGTGGTTTGCACCAAAGTTTGGATGGCTATCTCATAATTTTCCACGCCATACACCGCCTTTTCCGGTGCGATGATGTTGATATAGGCCACGGCGTTGGCCAATATTACAGCATTGTCTCGAGTGATAACCTCCTGAGTGGGGATGTCTAGGACAATATCCTTGGTGGTTACCTTGTAGGAGATTGAGTCGACATAGGGAATGATGAGATTCAGACCTGGTCCCAGGGTGCTGTGATATTTCCCCAGGCGTTGAACAACCCACTTATAACCCTGAGGCACCAGCCTTACACCTTTTGCCAAAGTTACGAAAACCAGGGCAAGAAGTGCTAGTACAACAAATAATCCAGTATTCATTTCCATTTCTCTCCTTGTTAGTTTAATTGACGATTTTCTGGTAATTTTCTAGATATACCCGTTATCAGGTTTTTTCGACGATCAATGAGTTACCTGAGACATCCTTGACACGCACACGATCACCCTCAGCCAGCTGATCAGATGAAATAATCAGCCATTCATCAGCGCCTAGAATTGGTGCTGGAAAGCGTAGACGGCCACGTTTACTGTCATGAGGTACGCTGATGACCTGGCCTATCTCACCAACAATGGCCTCCCTGGAGATACCTGCCTTGGTACGATCAATAGAGAGTGGTTTCAGGTATTTGAACCAAACAATAGCCAGGATTGAGGAGAGTATAGTCCAGATGAAGATTTGCCAGCTTAGCGTGAGATCGGGTATGAGAAACAGAATACCGCCAAGAAGAATCGCCGCAACGCCAAACCATAATATGAAAAAGCTTGTCAGGACAATTTCACTAAGCACTAGAAATACACCAAATACCACCCAGTGCCAATATTCAATCTCAAACGACATACTGTTCCTCCATGAGCGCCTTTAGTGACGCAGTAATTGATCCTCACAGTTTAACCTAAAAAGATGAGTTGGACGGTGTGAAGTGTGCGCTTTTGGTGATGTAGGGCAAGGGGCGCTCCTATACATCTATGTACCACCACAAGCGTGCCATTCACACTGTTGCGTGATTCACCCAATAGGTGGCCATGACTATCGAAGTCATTTTATTTAAAATCAGTAACTTGCTATTAGAATGGGGCGGTTAAATGCAAAATTCTCACATATTAGCCATTCATGGTGGATAGGATTTAGGCCTACGATTTTTGCGACCCTCTCATGAGGGTGAAGAAACGTACGATGTTTGACTCTTTATTGGCTTGCATCATGACTGACCAGCGCGGCAGCTCGAGAGATCAGTTCGCTACCAACCCCCATCTGGTGCGACTCCTCACTTAACATTCTGCGCCACTTTTTTGCACCAGGTTGTCCCTGAAACAGGCCCAGAATATGACGGGTAATGCGGTTGATAGGCGTACCAGTCGCTAGTTCCCTATCGACATAGGGGATCAGCGCTTCGATGATCTGGTGACGATTTGCAGCGGATTGAGGTGAACCGAAAATCACAGAGTCCGCCTCGGCTAATATCCATGGGTTATGATAGGCCTCTCGCCCAATCATCACACCATCGACATGCTTGAGTTGCTGGTGTGCCTGATTAAGGTTGGTGATACCGCCATTAATGATGAATTCAAGCTCAGAAAAATCCCGCTTGAGTTGGTGGACCGTTTCATAGGAGAGAGGAGGGATGTCCCGGTTCTCTTTGGGGCTTAAACCTTGCAACCACGCCTTGCGGGCATGGACGATAAAGGTGTGACACCCAGCGTCGGATACCGTGCCAACGAAGTCACAAAGCTCTTGATAACTGTCCTGTTCATCGACCCCTATGCGGTGTTTGACTGTCACATCGATACTAATAACATCACGCATGGCTTTTACGCAGTCGCCGACCAGTTGTGGTGTGGTCATCAGGCAGGCCCCAAACCTCCCGGATTGGACTTTATCGGAAGGGCATCCCACATTCAGATTAATTTCATCGTATCCCCACTCCTGGCCGAGCAGGGCGCACTGTGCCAACTCGTGAGGGTCGCTGCCCCCCAGTTGCAGTGCCAGCGGATGCTCGCTTGGGTCAAAATCGAGAAATCGGGCGCGATTACCATGCAAAATCGCGCCGCTAGTGACCATCTCTGTGTAGAGTAGGCTGTGTTTGGAGATCAGCCGTAAAAAATAACGGCAATAGCGATCGGTCCAGTCGAGCATCGGGGCAATGGATAATTTTCGGTTAGGCACAAAATAGTCTAGTCAATTGAAGTGGAAAAAGGCATATTTATATGAAAAAGTAGTGAGAGTAGGGCAGTTTCTATAGCATCCTTAATATTTTACCACTCTTGCTCCAATCCGTCTCCTAGTGTGGTGCTTCATACAAATTGACGATGATAGCGAGACGCTAAGCGGTTAGCCGCGTGCCGCCGGGAATGGCTTCTCCCTTTCCAAGGCGCGCAACAACGCGGATGACCGCTTAGCGTCTCGCCCGAAGGGAAGCCTGCTCAGGCCAGGATACTAGTGACGGTAAGTAATGTATATGAGGAGAGAGCATGAGCGATATGAGGTTCTGTACTAAGTGTGGAAGTGATCTATTAGTAAAAACAATTGATGGTGCAAGTCGTTTAGTCTGTACTAATGCTGATTGTGACTATACTGTATGGAATAATCCAGTACCTGTGGTAGCAGCTCTTGTTAAGTTAAATGACAACTATATCCTTGCCAGGAACACGCAATGGCCACACGGTGTATATTCACTTATTACGGGGTATCTGGAAAGCAATGAAAATGTAGAAGATGCGGTACTAAGAGAGGTTGAGGAGGAGTTGGGCCTTAAGGGGCGAGTAGAGAAGTTTCTAGGACACTATACATTCCAGAAAAAGAATCAGTTAATAATAGCCTTTGAAATTCATGCAACAGGTATAGTTTGTACAAATGATGAGATAGCTGAAACCATTCAATTATCAGCAGAAGAACTCACAAGTTATGATTTCAGGAAACTGAAAATTACCGAACAAGTGATCAAGAGTTGGGCAGCTGAATAGTGACCTATGAATATCAAATACCAAGTTAATGCCGATGTAACAACGGATCAGTTTATTGAGCTGCTTAAGCAATCCACTTTAGCTGAAAGACGACCTGTCGATGATCGTCAGTGTATGGAAGGTATGGTAAAAAATAGCAATTTGCATGTTTCTGCCTGGGATGGCGAGACATTGATTGGTATTGCGCGTTCAATGACCGATTATCATTACGCCTGTTACCTATCAGACCTTGCCGTACATAAAGAGTATCAGGGGCGAGGGGTAGGAAGGCAGTTGCAACGGCTTACTCAGAAACAGCTTGGCGACAAATGTAACTTAATTCTTGTAGCTGCTCCTGCGGCGAATTCGTACTATGGCCACATTGGTTTTGAAAACAACCCAAGATGCTGGGTGCTTGGTCGTAATCAGAATGTTACCTGACCAGCCACATCAAAGCCATTTTCTTCATTTGTGTTTGGCTCTACTTTCTTAAGTCATTGCTCAACTAGTGTGGTGCTTCATACAAATTGACGATGATAGAAGCCTGCTCAGGCCAGGAGACAAGGCGCAATGCGCAGGGAATGGCTTGCCCTTTTCAAGCATTGCAACGCAGTATCCTGGCCTGAGCAGGCTTCCCTTCGGGCGAGACGCTAAGCGGTCATCCGCGTTGTTGCGCGCCTTGGAAAGGGAGAAGCCATTCCCGGCGG
>JARRQF010000458.1:0-3068 GCA_037382065.1 Candidatus Thiodiazotropha sp.
TTTTGATGAGCGACCTTTTAGTGATTTCATTGTTTTTCTGAAATCGCTGGGGATTGAGCCGGAAACGGTTATTAAGAGCGAGGAGTGGGTGGCCTCAGTGCCGGATGACCTGGATGATGAGCTAGATGAGAAGATTGAGACTCGCTATGAGCAGTTATTAGAAATGAATGAAAGCCTGGTGGCTGAACAGGAAGGGGAAAACCACATTCATACTGCCGGGATCAATGTGACCCTATCTGATGGACGGGTAGTGCAGGCCTCCATAGACCCAAGTTTAGTTAATCGCTTGTTGGGTGTTCTATCGGCCGATGAGCTAGGTGTATTGGTGAGTGCTATAGCTGACGCCGTGGAAAATCCAGACCAAAGGCCCCTCTGTCAGCGCTGAGACTCGCTCTCTCCCAGTGCCTGGCGGGTTCGTTCCTCACTCTGTTTGAGGGCTTTTTCCACCGCCATGCGGACCGCCTTCTTTTGTTCAATCTGCTGAATGTACTCCTTCGGCGTTTGATTAAAGCTGGTTTCGGGAGGATTGTCGCTACCATACATGACATAGAATATGCCGATAATCAGAGCAATCAGTACAATGAAAAAAGCAGGCCTAGACATGGTTTCTCCTTATTATCTAACTGCGCGAAAAGCCCCATTGTTCAGGGCGGGGATTGATAGCGCGGACACGGAAGGTGTCCATGTTTTTTATTAACAAGGCGTTTGCAGTTGCTTGATATCGTTTGATGATGCCAGTAGGTGCACCACACTACCAAATGAAGAGGCAGAATGCGATGGTAACCACAACCTATTTTTCCAGATTCGCTTTTTCAAGTCTGGCCTTTTCTTGTTTGATTTAGGTGGGGAATACTAATGTTCTAATTAGTATTAGTAGTGTGGTTCACCCCCCCATGTAGTTGCAGTATTGGCCAATTACGTTGTTTGGCAATTTCAGTGAGCGTCTGATCTGGATCAACTGCCACTGGGTGATCTACTTGCTCCAACAGGGGAAGGTCATTATGGGAGTCACTGTAGAACCAGCTTCCCTCCAGCGTCTGTTTGAACTCTTCAAGCCAGGCATTCAGCCGATTAACCTTGCCTTCGCGAAAACTGGGCTCTCCTGCGACCGCTCCTGTGTAGTGGCCATCCAGGGTTTCAGGTTCGGTAGCAATCAGATGGTTAATACCAAAACGTTCTGCGATAGGTGCTGTAACAAAGGCGTTTGTCGCAGTGATGATCAGTGGAATGTCTCCAGCCTGGCGATGCTTGTCAACCAGTTGATACGCTTGAGTGCTGATGATAGGGATGATTTTTGCTTCGATAAATAGCTCTCGCCATTGCGCAAGCTGATCTGGTGAGTGTTTGCTCAGAGGTTTTAGAGAGAAAAGCAGAAATTCATTGATATCTAGCTTTCCGGCTTTGTACTCCGCATAAAATCGTTCGTTCTCCTGTTCATACTGCTCCCTGTCAACAATACCTATTTCAACCAGAAACTGCCCCCAGAGGTAGTCTGAGTCTCCAGCCAGGAGGGTATTGTCAAGGTCAAATATCGCCAATGCCATGAATATGGTCCCGTCATTATTTAATTGGATGCCTAATAGATTAACCTGTTGAATCTAAAGGATTATTGGGACGTCATGCAATTCATGTTATAGCGTAACCCGCCCATAGGGTGAGCAAGTCTATCAAACAATTTTCCAGAAAAAATAGCAAATTGCTCTCAGAATGGTTTGATGATGTCCATGCATGTCCTCAGGCTAACAAGCGGTATCCCTGCTCTAGTATGTTGCTTGTAACGACAACATCGGCGTGATTTTTGTATCCGCAATTGGTCCACTACTGTTCTTCAAAGAGTTGGACATATTTCCTACTTACAAACCTTCAATACAAATCATGTGTGAGGTTTTATGCAAGAATCTTTTCAGGCATTAGTAATAGTGTTGTGAACCTTCTGGTCTTAACTTTTTGAATCACATGAGCTCTGCTCATTCCTCAAGAGTGTTTTTATAGCCAGGCCATCACTTTACTCTGATCTATGAGCAATGACAACGATGATATTAGACTTAGCAGAGCTGTCTATTAACCCAAAAGATCGGGTGGAGATCATGAAGTGAACGGTGGAGTAAGGCCAAGGACGCCAGCAGCAGGAACCCACCAAAGCCACTCAGATAGGGCTCAATGCCGTGTTTGAGCGTCGTAGGAATTGCCGCTCTTTAGCGCGGTGAGGGTGTCAACACCTTGCCGCATCTGAGGGATTGTGGAAGAATCTAACTTCATGAATGTTATAACTCTTCGCAGCTTCCTTGATTGACTCTGACGGCTTTAGGCCGAACGTTGGAATTATTTTATGTAACGACAAGCGTCAGTTATTCTGGGGGCGTCGTATTGGTCAAGATGCTTGGCAGTTTCCACAAGGTGGAATCAAACCCAACGAGACGCCAGAACAAGCCATGTTTCGGGAGTTACAAGAGGAGGTTGGACTCAATGCTGATCAGGTTTCGGTTATGGGCTCTACCCGGAGCTGGTTGCACTACCGCCTTCCAGAACGTTATATTCGTCGCCATCGCGAGCCACTCTGTATTGGTCAGAAACAGATCTGGTTCCTGCTGCGGGTGAATTGTGGCGAGGATGCTTTCAGCCTAAATCATACAAAAACCCCTGAATTTGAGGCGTGGCGCTGGGTGAAGTATTGGCATCCGCTTCGTGAAGTGATCTATTTCAAACGTAATGTCTATACCAAGGCTCTGAAGGAGTTGGCACCCTTGCTCTACCCCGAAGGCACTCCTGGTCGCTTCCCGTCGAATTATTTGCGGCAACATCGCCGTTGACTTTTTCTAATCCGATTTCGGCTGTCGTTGTATCCGAAACTGGGCAGGGATGTCGTTTTTGTTAAGGGAATAATTAACGGCGAACGACGCCTTGCTGGGCACGCCGTGATTTCCCACAAATTTCTATTCAACTGCGGATTCTAGTGTGGTGCTTCATACAAATTGACGATGATAGAAGCCTGCTCAGGCCAGGAGACAAGGCGCAATGCGCAGGGAATGGCTCGCCCTTTTCAAGCATGGCAACGCAGTATCCTGGCC
>JARRQF010000459.1:0-3043 GCA_037382065.1 Candidatus Thiodiazotropha sp.
AAACCCCCCATACCTGGCAGGTGAAGGCAGCGAACACCGATCTTTGGAAAGCCTTACGCGTGTTACGTCAGGAACTGGCAGAGACCCAGGGAGTGCCTGCCTATCTGATTTTTCACGATGCTACTTTAATGGAGATGATGGAAAAGCGTCCACAAAATAAGCAACAGCTCGCCATGATATCTGGAGTGGGAGAACATAAACTGGAAGCCTACGGCGAACGATTTCTACAATGTTTGATGGCATTTGATGAGTCAACACAACCTAACGACTCTTTAGCGGAAAGCCTACGCCTTCTAAAAATGGGGCTTACCGTTGAAGCCATTGCACAGCAGAGGTCGCTCACCCAAAATACGATCTATCAACATCTGGCTACAGCGATCGAAAAGCAATGGCTAAAGTTAGACGAAGCCTTGCCGATTCCATTAGAACGACTCAAAGCGATCCAATACGCCTTTGAACAATATAGCGAAGATGGCCGTTTGAAACCGGTTTATGATGCTTTTGATGGCGCCTATCATTATGGTGTACTACGTTGTGTCCAGGCAGCATTAAAACATCAGCCCCTTACTTAGTTAAAGGAAGGCCCAATTAAACATAGCACATTTAACTATTGGCCGTCAAAACCAAGAAACAGCTCTCATTTTCATACAACTAATGTCACATATTTTTTAAAAAGAATAAAATCGCAACCCATAATCATACTATCCACAGCATCTTAGGGACTAAAACCATGGAAAACCAAATGAACCCAAAGAGTCTGGTAGAAAATCTCAACCAACTTGTTTCACTGCCAGATGTATGTATTAAGGTGAACCAATTACTCGGGAGTCCAGACTATTCCGTCTCACATATTGCTGACATTATTATTCAGGACGCTGATATCAGTGCCAGACTCCTGCGCTTGGTAAATAGTCCGCTTTATGGACAGCATATAAAAGTTGAGACAGTCTCCAGAGCAATCACGCTGCTAGGCGCAAATGAGTTGCGTAATTTAATCATGGCAACGGCAGCTCAAAGCACATTTGCCGATATTCCAGATGAGTTAGTCAACATGGAGGAGTTCTGGCGTCACTCTGTGACCACAGGAGTGATGTCGCAGAGTTTAGCTAAACACTGTAATACACTTCATAGCGAGCGCCTATTTGTCATGGGTATGCTGCACGATATAGGACGTCTTGTAATGTACCTTACCATTCCTAAAAAGGCGAGGGATATCCTCCTCATCACAGGTGGAGACAACTGGATCTTAGCAGAAGTAGAGCAGGAAATTCTTGGCTTTACTCATCTGGATGTCGGGGCGGAACTGATGCGTGCTTGGCAGCTTCCCGATAGTTTTATCGAAATAGCAGGTCTTCACAATAATCCTCAAATGGCAAAGAATTTCCCACTGGAAGCCTCACTTGTACACATAGCCAAAGCGATAGCAAATGGCCAGATAGTCGGCTTGTCTGTCGATGAAATGATCTGGGCTATCAACCCCTTTGCCTGGGAAACCACCAGCATAAGTGCCAATGAAGTAACGGCTATGGTGGATGACATGCAGGCCAAAAGCGATGAGACTATGGGCCTCATTCTAGCACCGGCAAAATATATGCATGCTTAAAGGCCCCCAACTGACCTGAGTCAACACAGCACAATAAATTACTGGACAGTGAATAATTTATGCGATTCTATTGTCTTCTCTCTTGACATATTTTATGCTGACATAATGCACAGAATGTGCAGAGCCCTTCTACTATAGCGCTTTTGTCACTGGAGAATGATAGGGAATGGACAACCTCCAGCCTAGTACAACCCAGCCCCGCAGCCTCCTTCGACCAAGAGCCCCCCACTCATACAAGCCGCAAAACATGTTACTTCGGGATAAAGCTCATTTCATGCCATGCCATGAGAATCGACAAATGGCAGAAACACAGTGGCAGCTACTTCCACCTGAGTGTCATCAAAACAGATCCTTCCTAGATACATTACTAGCTGTTCACCAGGAAATCTATCAGAAATTTTTAGTCGATGCTCCCCTGGTCAACAGCAGAATAGGCTTCCACCTTTACGCCTATCGGCGCACCAGTCGCTGGCGGACGGTGCTGATTCTAACCCCCTGGATGATGTCCCGCCTGCTATTTCCCGAGCAGGATCCGCATATCCGTATCCCGGAAGGCTGGAGCGGTGAAGACAGAGGAGATACTGAGTATCAAGCACTGGGGCCTACTCTGCGTCTTGGGTGGAGTGGTAACTATATGGAGGCACATCTGAACTACCACACCAAACTTGGCCACTATCTATTGCAGCCCATTACTTTAGATTTACGTGGATATTCAACATCTAGCGAAGTCATTCAAGCCAGGAACTCTCTCATCAGAAACCTTGAACGAAATATCACGTTAATGCCATTAGCAGGGTAACTTCACCTCTTACTTGCCTTTACCCCAGCCCTTAGTAGTCTATGATTATAGTTTTCACCATATCAGCCGCTTTGGGTATTGGAGAACACCAAGACATTCACGTCAGCATTTTCCACAAATCCATGTTCAACTCTGGATTCTAGGTTAAACGAGGAGGTTTCTTTGGCTTTCAAACGAGGGCTTCTTGAAGAAAAGGCCTTTCTGGTCGTCGATGATTTTGGTGACATGCGCAGCATGATCAAGAACATACTAATGGCTTGTGGAGGCAAAGAGATTACCCTTGCTAACAATGGCGCAGAAGCAATTGCTCGTATGGAGGAAAAACGTTTTGATATTGTATTATGCGACTATAACCTTGGGCCAGGCAAAGATGGGCAGCAAGTTTTAGAAGAGGCGAAACACCGATGCCTGATTGGCCTCGGTTGCGTATTCCTCATGGTTACTGCGGAAAATACCCGAGAGATGGTAATGGGTGCCGTTGAGTATGAGCCTGATTCCTATCTAACAAAACCCTTCAATAAAGACCTACTCAAGACAAGGCTAGAAAAACTAATCATCAAAAAACAGGACCTGCTTCCTGTCGAAACAGCATTAACTCATCAAAATTATAACCGAGCCATACAGATTCTTGATGAAAAAAT
>JARRQF010000460.1:0-4701 GCA_037382065.1 Candidatus Thiodiazotropha sp.
CGGTGGCTCACGAACATCAATGATGCGCTTCGTACCTCACCACATCCTACATTTCATCCTTTTCAATGGTGGGACAGAGCCCCACCCTACGACTTTTGCAAATATTCGCTGCATGCTTTTACAACACCCTCCTCCCAGGAGAAGACAGGATAAGGGGATAGAAAACCAATCACACATATTGAATATCTTTCCCAACCGCCAACTACCCACCCCAAGCTGAATAGGAAGACAATACTGCCATTACCACCACAGAAGATCGCACGCACATATTGGCACATGATCGAAAGTCATGATGCGGTTCGTACCTCACCACATCCTACGTTTCATCCCTTAATGGTGGGATAGAGCCCCATCCTACCACTTTTGCGAATATTCGCTGCATGCTTTTACAATGCATAAACTACCCTAGCAAAGCTTTAACTAAGTATGCATATGCCAAGAGACAAGAGAATAATGTATCATGCCAATGCCTGCCGCTTTCTAAGATTGAGTGGGTATCTCAAGTGGTCCCATAAAGTCAACGTAGTGCGATTTCCCTAACAGAAGGGGTATTACCACCACCGCCAGAACTGTTACCCGCTACGCGGGCTTCACCCGATTCAGCCTTCAGTATTGATATACGGGAGTATTGCGGTTATTCTCCTCATGCTTTTTTATTGGCAGAATCAATGTTAGGACACGTAAGGACGAAAAGTCTGAACACGATCTGAGCTCAGGATGAATTGGGGAGCAGTAGTCAGAGGTCGGGAAAGCAGGGCACAAGATGAAAGGAACCATTAAAACATATTTACCAGAAAAAAATTACGGATTCATCAAGGGAGATGACGGTAAAGCCTACTTCTTTCATGAAAGTGAGTTTCGAGATAAGAGTCACTTAAGTAAATTATGTGAAGAAGCCTTCGTCAATTTCGACCAGCAGGCAACGCCTAAGGGCTATAAGGCCAAAAACTGTTCGCTGATCAATCCTTCAGAAGTTCTGACTTATATAACACCTGATGAATTCATTGCCGCTAAATCATCTAGCGTTCGTGGATGGGATGTAATCGAGTATGGAAACTGGATTGTACATGGATCGTCAAGTGATTCTCCCGATACAGCAAAAAGAGATGTTATAAATAGAGCAACAAGTATTGGTGCAAATGCGCTAATCAAACTCGAGTATTATAAAACAACCGGCTCAAGGGGGAATTACAAATACTCAATCCATAATTTTCGGCATTGAAGAAAAAACTCGTTGAGCAGACGAAAGCAAGCAAAAGGAAGAGCAATATTATTTGGTTGGTAATAGCTATTCTTTCTCTTTTTGCTTTGGCAACGGAGCCTGGATTCATCATTGCTTTGATAATCATTGGTTTTATATCTGGGCGTTCAACTGATTATGATTATTGGCTAGAAAGAGCATGAAAGGATGCAGCGATTTAGCTGAACCGAAACGAAACGCCTACCACTACTCGCAGCTAACATCACTTCGCTGATTGGCTTCATTGACTCACGCCACGTAGATCATGGGTTAAGGTGACAATAGCCGTGCACGACGCATCGATCAGTGCGGACACCTCATCGTCAGGCATCCTCTGTGAGTAACGAGCACCTGGCAGCGGATTGGGGTGGGTGAATTCGCGCCGAGGGTCGCAGATAGTGACTTGGTAGTTGAGTGGTTGCGCCATCCTGACTATATGGCGTGCAATCTGGCCGTCGCCAATTAACAAGAGTTGCCAGGCAGGACCAAACACCTTGACGACATCACCACCACTGACAGGTATAAGAAGAATAACCGCTATCACCCATGTATATCAAGGCAGAAAACTGGGGCCTGAATCATCCATCTATCCGACCTCATTCTATTCAATCTACCGGATTTTAGGTTGAATCCACCCTCTTCCACAATCCAGTCTGAATCGGGTGAGGCCCGTGCTGCCGGTAGCAACTTGGAGGGGTGCTATAAAATGCCTTTAGCTTGTAAGTGACAAAGGATCTTATCGATGACCGCCTGATCCTCGATACTGGCGGTTATCTTAGCTTCGCCTCCGCACTTCTCGCAGGTAGATACGTCAATATTGAACGCTCGCTTCAGGCGATGCGCCCATCTCATGGCCCGGTGGCGCAGCTGCGGAGTCTTATCATCATTCTCATGTGGCTTGGATCCTTTGCCACGTTTAGCAGGCGTTACATCTACTCGGTGTTTGCTGTTGGGCGCAAACAGGCCATGGAACCGGGTCAGGTTTACTCTGGGCTTGGGCACGAGCACCGCCAGCTTACCGATGAAATCCACTTTATAAGGTAAAAGATATAAACATTCCACCTCGGGTAAGCGCTCAACTCCATTGGTTTACTCAAGGCCATTGGCCTTGATCTTACAATGGGAAAGTTACTGGTGATAAGAAAGAGCATTATGTTGTTCTGTAATTTGCCTCACCAGGCACTCGTTCGGATGAAAACTACGCTGTGCTTCGTTTTCGCCGCACAGGTTTAACGTTAAGGCTCAAAAGTGTCGTACTGGCCGCCAATGGCAAAAATGTAGATATGTGTATCGTTAAACTTATATATGAGCCTGTCTTTTTGGCTAATTCGCCTCGACCAAAAGCCAGTGAGATTATGACGAAGAGCTTCTGGCTTCCCCAATCCTGTTGTTGGGTCATCACGCAACATTTCTTTCAGAATTGCGCAAAGGTTTTTGTGCATACGTTTATCACGTTGTCGCAAATCTTCGTAAACAAACCATGTTTTTCCCTCAAATACTAAGGATCTTATCCATTTGCCCTTCCTTGGGGGTATATCCTTTACCTGCTTTATTGGTTGTGCTTGATTCAGCAATCTGGCGCATAAGGCTGGTATTTTGCAGAACGTACAGTGTCTCCTGGTCGCGTTCCCAATCTTCTGCACTCATCACTACAAAATCCGCACCGCTTCGGCAGGTCACGCGTAGCGGAGCATGGTGTCTAACCACTTCTTCCACAAACGATTTTAATCCTTCTATGAATTTATTTACGGTAGTAGTGTCCATTGAGGTCGCCTTCGAAGGGTACGGTATTGCCGTACAGTCTAGACGAAATGCCTTAACAATGCCAAAATCTCCACGGCGCTCCGAGTTTGCCGCCTGTAACGGCTGGCGTTATAACGCTTTGGAAACCGATAATGTCAGATAACGATGACAAAAATGAAGGACCAGAAATAAGCAAAGAAATGCTTAGTAACTTGACGGCACGTGAAGCAAAAGCCTTTAGAGAGCGTTTTGTTAGCCGCAACGTTATAAGCTTTAAGAGACTATGAATACAAGATACATAGACCAAGGATATCCGCTGCTATATTGGGCTACAGAAATTGAAGCCATTTGTCCAAAGTGTGGTGAGGTAGGAGTTATTAAAGGAAATCCTCGCTGGAAAGAGTGGAGCGCTACTTTTATGTGTAGTAATTGCTCTCATTCTTTAAGAACGGAGCGTGATAGTTGGCATGGGCCTGTCTTAGGTATCGGAAAGCGGCCGTGTGGTTTCTGTGGTATTAAGTGGGTGCGTGTTAAAAAAGAGTATGAAAACGGCTCAAAAATAAAGAATAAGGAAGCGCATACAAAGTGCCCACAATGCAAATTCGAAAACATTATTCCTTTAGAATTTATTCGCACCGAACCAACAGATCACGCTATTGACCCTTACTTTGGTCTTGAACTGGCCTTAAAAGAAAATACTAGGCACGGTACCGTTTGGGTCTATGGTGCGCCCCATTTAGAGCAACTAAAAAAATACATTTCAGCTCAGATCCGAGAAGGTTATGGAACAAAGTGGTCTTATTTCACAAGGCTGCCTAAGTGGTTAAAAGCATCGAAAAACCGAAAGATGGTTTTAAAATCACTTTCAAAGATGGAGAAACGGCGCTTATAACGAATAAGGTTAGATCGTGCGAGCGAAGCGAGCCACGATCTGAACCGTTTGTTGGACAAGCCCATTAGAAAAATTGGGATAGCTCTTTAAGAAAATAGCTTTTTGATCTCACTGGCACTCAAGGCGATCGTAAACGGATGATCTTGAGTGCCAGTACTTTGCGTCATCATTGTGTAACCGGTCATTTTAAGACGTCATTATCACCCATCCACTCAGGCGATATATTTCTCCACACCAACCACACCGGAGAAATCTCATGCCAACAACCCAACGAACCACAGCTGTTAACCCCAAACGACGCAAACCTCCCAAGATATTGAACAAAAGCGAGTGGGCGCAACTGATCTCTGATTATGAAGCTGGGCAACTTAGCCAGCAGGTGTTTTGTCAGAAGCATCATATTTCGGTGAGTAGCCTTCATAAGTGGCGCAAACTTCTAAAGAATCTAGCTGAAAACCGTGTGGCCTAGCCAAGCTCTTTTATTGAAGTTGCCCTACCTTCTGAAACGCTTAATCAATCAGCTCCAGCAGCACCTGCCATACCCCCTCATAATGATTGGCAGGTTGAATGAGACTTAGGCAGGGGTATTGTGCTGTGCCTGAGGGGGCTCTGATGTTTTTTCCTGAATCTCAGGTCAGAATCTGGCTCTGTTCCAAACCCATTGATATGCGCAAGTCATTTGACGGCCTTGCGGCACTAGCAAAAAACCAAATGCATGAGGATCCACTCAGCGGCCATCTCTTTGTCTTTATCAACAGACGCAAAACCCATGTCAAGATTCTCTATTTTGATCGCAGTGGCTATTGCCTGTGGATGAAGCGTTTAG
>JARRQF010000461.1:0-3028 GCA_037382065.1 Candidatus Thiodiazotropha sp.
GCGTCAATAATAGGAGCAAGTATTCTTGCATAGAGGAATTCTGTGCGTTCTTCGCCGTGTGACTCCAGATATGCTTTTGTACCAGTAAGCCATGCCCAAATCGCAACAATTAGTGAAACTACCCACAAGATTAACAGTACATTCTCTTCCATGTTTATTTTTCTAGCCCTAACGCTTGAGCATAGAGGCGCGAGTGAAACGAGCGTCCTTCTGTGCGACTGGTTATGCGCTTCTCTGTTTAAAATAGTACACACAAATTGCTATACCAAATAGTAGAAGGCCTATATTTACGCCGTATTGAAATAGGAACCAGATAAACGCATTTTCCTCTACATGAGGTATCGAGTAACCTCCCATAGACACTGCGCTTACCTTGTGTTTTAGATGGTGGGACAACATGCCCGCCACAATTAAACTAGTTCCGCACAGGCCCATAATAGATTTCCAGTTTTTATTTTTTACGACCCAGATAACAGAGGCCGCGAAAAATACAAACGGGAATAAAAAATAGGCTATTTGATTAGCGATATTCAGAGTTTCCCAGAAAACTGATGAGCTATATACGTATTCTTCCATATCATTCACGCATAACGAATGATATGGACTCCCCCTGCACCTGCCGCGATAAATGTGCGACAGTCTCGGTTCCCAAACCGTTGAGCAAAAACAAGAGGAGTCCAGAAAATGAATGTTACTACCATCGGCATTGATCTAGCTAAGACCTCTTTCAGCCTACATGGAGTAGATAACCACGAAAAACCTTGCCTGAGAAAGACAGTTTCTCGCAAGAAATTGTTGTCGACTATGGCCAATATGCCTCCGTGTCTGGTTGGAATGGAAGCCTGCTCTGGAGCCCACTATTGGGCAAGAGAGCTGGTCAAATTAGGCCATGATGTACGTATTATGGCCCCGAAGTTTGTTATACCTTACCGCAAAGGCGGTAAAAACGACAACAATGATGCAGCTGCTATCTGTGAGGCTGTAGCTCGCCCAGATATGCGTTTTGTCTCTATCAAGTCGGCGGAACAACAGGCGGTTCTCTCCCTGCATCGAGTGCGCCAAGGGCTGATTCGCCAACGTACCGGTCTGATCAATCAACTGCGAGGGTTACTGAGTGAATTTGGGCTAGTGATTCCCAAGGGGCGTTATCAGACTCACCAACACATACCATCTATCCTGGAAGATGCTGAAAACGGGCTGCCGGACCTGGCCCGAGAGCTTATTAACGATGTCTGGCAGCGTTATCAGGATACCTGTGATCATGTGCTTAAAGCTGATCGTAGGCTTGCGGCATTGGCAAAACAAAGCGTCCAGGCCAGGCGCATTATGACCATCCCTGGAGTAGGTGAGCAGGTATCTACCGCTATGGTCGCATCCATTGATCCCCGGCAGTTCAGTAATGGTAGGCAGTTGGCCGCCTGGATCGGACTCACGCCCAGACAGTACACTACCGGTGGCCATGTGCGTCTCGGGCGTATTACCAAGCAGGGAGATAAATATCTGCGTATGTGTCTAATCCACGGTGCCAGAGCAGTGATTGCAAATCTGGGTGACAAGCAAGATAAAGTGAGCTGTTGGATCCGAGAACTCATAGCCAGGCGCGGCTATAAACGCGCCATAGTTGCTCTGGCAGCACGCAATGCGCGGTTGATCTGGACATTAATGATCAAACAGGAAGAGTATCGTGTTGTGCCGGCATGAAGATTTGATACTGAACCAGTTCTTATGATTATTAGGAGGTAATCCCACCGAGTCCTGCGAAGGCGTTGTATGACGAAAACGGTCAGACCGAGGGGAGATGAGCCTGTTTAGCGTAATGGCTATAAAAGCCGTCTAACGAATGAGGCAAATCCCCCAGCGAATATTCATCGTGGCCAGAGTTATGAACAACTCATAAAAGGCCGAATGTAGAGCTGCAGTCTCAAACCATATTCGTCAATTATGTCTGCGCTTGACAAAGGGGGAGTCCATGTAGTTCACGGTAAGGGGCTGAGGCGAAGCCGAGATCCCAGCCCGCGGAGCGGGCGATCTTGACCGAATTGTTATGTTCTTTGATCATTTGTAAATTTTAAAGTTGGTTTTTCGCTATTGGAAGATTGATATGAAACTTTTAACAGTTGCTTTTCTTTACACGCATTCTCTAGGCGCAGATAAAAGCGATTTTTTTCGTGTTCGCTTTCTTCAATTCTTTTGATGGCAACGCGATGAATTTCAAAAGCACAATAGGTTGCGCAATCAACGTGAAACCAATTATTGCTTTCAAACCCGGAAATTTGGCAATCTTTACCACATGCGATGCAATAGTTCATTTTGTATTCCTTATTTTTTGAACATAACGTATTACATATGGGGCGCGGAGCAGCATAGCTGCGGAGTGTCCCAGTGAGCGACATAATGTGCTTGTTATGTGTAATTACTAGCATTATTACCGTGCACTTTCTTTTTTAGATGTTTTTAATAACCAGGCAATAGCACCAACCATAATGCCTAATAGTAGACCTAAAGGACCATAAAACAAAACACCAAGAAAAGGCCCTAATTGGTTTTCTCCATAGGGAGTAAATGCATAAAGTACACCGAATATAAGAAAACAACCTCCCACAATTGCCCCATATTTCCCTATAGTAAGCAAGAAGGAAAAGAAGCTCTCGGACGATGCATTTATGCGCCAGGAATAAACCATATAGACCAATGCGCAAAATAGTATTGCGGCTTCTGGATATTCTATTAATTTACTGATTAATTCCATTTTTACACATAACGTTAAGGCTCAGCCGGCGGCGGCGTTAGCGCCGACAGCGGCTGAAGCTGCCTGTTGGGCGATTCTCGATCTATGACTCATTGATAAACCTTGCCAAACCATCTAGATCCGGAAACAAACGGAACTCATTAACTCCGGCAAGTTTAAGAAATTGCTCTGCTCCGCTCCTTGCCTCCAAAGGAATTTGGAAACACTTGAAAGCATTTGGTGCAACTGTTTCCAAAGGTTTTGATAACTCACCTGAAAGGGTAAATACAGATTCTTGAG
>JARRQF010000462.1:0-3024 GCA_037382065.1 Candidatus Thiodiazotropha sp.
AATAGGGCGTCTCTTCTAGGCAGATCTGTTTTTTGCGAGATATCGTCATAGCCTTATCCTTAGCTTATGTGTAATCCATGTTTTCCTAACAATAACTCATGATAGTGTTAGCTGCAAATAGTGGGTGTCCTGAAATGTGTATCCTGAAATGTGTACCGAAATGTGGAAATGTGTTTTGGTTGCCGCCGGTGCTCTTGCAGTAAGCGCTCTGGTCCAAGCGCTTAAAAGTTGCTAAAAATGTATAACGAGACACGGGGTCTCGTTAATATAACTGTCAGAAGCGAAAAAAGGAAAAATCATGAAATCAGAAGCAATTGACGTCCTTGATCAAGCAATCAAAAATAATCCATCTCGACCAAAAGGTATAAAAGTTGCTGGTGAGCTATGAAAGGCATTAAATAAATCAGGGCGCGTCAAGTGGAAAAGAGGATATTTCGAAGGTATAATGAACTCAGGTAAGGACTTTCCAGTTTTAGATGAAGACATATTCATTCATGTTGACCCTGAATTAGATAACTGGAGTTATGATTTACCAAAAAGCTTCTAACACAGCGCTCAAAATGGACACCAACTCCGCTGCGCACCATTGGCGCCCTTTAGCTTGGCGTTATATGTAAATAATGTGTGAAAATATAAGGATAAATACTTTGTTCAGGTGGTACTCTAACTCTAGCCTTAAATGGATTTGGTTGCGAAGTATACTGGTGGCATCAGGAGGATGTCTGGTAGTAATTGCGATTTGGGGAACTGATAAAGTCAGTCTATTAATGACTGTGGTTTGTGTTCCTTTAATATTAGGAATTTGCAACTCAATCTTTAGAAGCAATTAAAACTCTTCTGAAGGACAGAAAATAACTTATAATATTGCATAACAAAACAAGGGGGCTCTCTAATAAAGCTTTTATGCGCCAAGCGAAAACGCAGCATTTTAATGAAAGTGAAGGTGCATGTGAAGGAGTAATGGAAATAATCTATATGGAAAAGCAATATATATTTTTCAACACAGCTAAATCGCTTTTTACATTTTTCGTTGGTCTATTTGCTCTATTTGTCTTGACTGGATATTTGGTGTATGCGAGCATCTCTAATCCATACCTGGTTGTTCTTATTATTATTCTATGTTCTGGAATAATATCATGCCTTACTTTTTATCTAGACAGAAAATAACACATAACGAACAAGGATAAGTCGTGCGCCAGCCGCGACTTTATCCAGTTGTTGAACAAGCCCATTAGAAAAATTTGGATAGCTCTTTAAGAAAATAGCTTTTTGATCTCACCGGCACTCAAGGCGATCGTAAACGGACGATCTCGAGTGCCGGTGCTTTGCATCGTCGTTGCAGTAACAATCTGTGCTATTTGATGCCTAATCTATCATATTTTTGGCGAGCGGCGGCCTCAGCGTTTAAAACTGCAATCATGGACAACAGCTTGAGACGTGCGTCTACATAACCGGCGCTACCCCCCCTTCATCCAAACGATGATCTGGCACGGGATAAATCCGTGTGCGGATAATTTTCATCGCCGCCCCACAGCGACGCAGCGGATTTTTGGCCGCTCGATCAATGCGCAGTGGTCCCGACTGACCTCCAGATTCAACAGATATTGAATCAACCGTTTGTTGTTCGAATGCAAAAAGCCATAGTTTCTGGCTCGCCGGAAACCCTTGGGTAGAACATGCTGAACGATCAGCCAAAGGAACTTTGCGCCGGACACCGTTCGATACACCCACTGCCTTGTCTTGCTGTCGCAATAGCGGAAGATCACCTTACCGTTTTCACAGGCCAGAATATCCTTCTCCTGAATGACACCCCGATAGAGATAACGGCCCAGATAGGTGATCGCTTCGAGCAACTTGGCGCGAAAGACCTTCGCCAGCGCCTTGTGGCTGAAAAGATAACGGCGCTTGCCCCCTTACCCGCCAAAGTCTCTTTTTTGGATTGATCGCAGCGCCTGGGAGCACCAAGTGGATATGGGGATGGTAATCCAGGCGCCGGGAATGGGTGTGCAGTACCGTGGTAGCCCCCCGGGGTGCCCTGAAGCTGGCGGTCGTTGCGGCTAAAGGCATCTACCGTCTCCCAGACGCAACGGGGCATCAGGTCGTAGATCACCCGCTGATGAGTCCAGGCCAGTAATCGTAGCTGCGCCGGCAGGGTGAAGGTAGTCGGTTGGGAAACAGCAGCACAGGGTTACGGTGCACCGACCAGAAGCGGCGCAGCACATCAATGTCGTGCTTGAAACAATCACCGATGCGTCGGATGGCACGGGCATAAGCCTCAATGGTTTTAGGCTGAAGGCCCTTGAGCTTGAGATGCTGCAGGTGCTTTTTGTAATTGCGCTTGAATTTTCTCTCGTTAGGTGATGTCATGGCTGTGTAACCTCATGATTCGTGGCTGAATTCCCCCTCTTCTTGAGGGGGGTGAGGTTACATTTTAGGACCTTTCAGGAAATCATGATGGATCGATCTTCTTTCGGACAAAATACTCGCTGCGCTCGTATTTTTCCGGTGAGCTAGGCGTTATGTGTCTATCGAGAGTGAATCATGAATAATCTATCGACTATTTTAGTTGATTTACTATGCCATATCACAGTGGAGCCCGAAGGCGGGCACGATCCTGAAGATACAGCTGATCTGCAAATAAACTCGTGGCAAACACTAATTCATGATCTCGATGAGCAAGAAGCAAGAATCATAAAGATCGCTGCCCATGCAAAGCTAGAGTCGTTAACAGGTATTGCTACACCAACACCCGAGCAAGAGCAAATCATTGGAATTTTGGGAGCGTTTATTAATGACGAGCTCCAGTAAACTAACACATAAGAGGGATAGGAAGGGGTCTTTCTCCCCTCCCTCCCACACCACCAGGCATACGGGTCCGTACCATGGCGGTTACCAAAAGTGTCGGGCCGTAGCTGTTCCATTGAGCACATGAGTATCGAACTTGGGTGCCCATTTTCTTTTCGTAAAGTCAATGCCAGAGCTTGAGACATATCTTTTTTCATTTTTTTGCCAGGAAGGTCCAGA
>JARRQF010000463.1:0-3021 GCA_037382065.1 Candidatus Thiodiazotropha sp.
GGGAACAGGGACGGCCACTCCCTGATCCAGACAAGTATGCTATTCGCCTCTCCCTTTACGACTATGAGGACGATTTCAATGACTATTTTTCAGACTTCCTGAAACTAGAAGGCATTGCAAATATCGATACGTTGCTGCTTGGTGTGTGGACAGAACCCTGGCTAAACACTCCCGACGAGGCGATCAAACAGTTGATTGATCACCGTGCTAGCCTGCCAAAGCTCTCTGCTCTGTTTATCGGCGACATAGATGAGGAAGACTGTATGGTCTCCTTTATGCAGCAAACTAATCTATCCGCTATCTATGAGGCTTTTCCCGCACTTCAGACACTGAAAACCCGTGGCACTCAGGGCCTGTCGCTGGGTCGATTACAACTGCCACAACTCCACACCTTGATCATGGTGAGTCAAAGCCTGGATGTCGATATCTTAGATCAGATCTCAGCCGCCGAGATCCCGCAGTTAAGCCACCTGGAGTTATGGCTTGGCGGTAGTGGTCATGGATACTACCACGTTATCACGCCTGAGCAGTTAGCTAACTTTCTTACGGAGCTTCATAAATTCCCGAAACTGACTAGCCTGGGATTGTGTAACTATGAAGGTAGTGACGAATTGGCCCGGGTCATTTCTGAAACAGGCCTACCGCCTTCGGTCACCCGGCTTGATCTCTCCAATGGTAACCTCACTGACGAGGGCGGCCGATACCTGCTTGAGGCCGCCGAGATGCTAAAACAGCTTCAATCACTCGATCTTAACTACCACTATCTCTCAGACGAGATGATGGAGAGGTTTTCAAAGTTACCCCTTCAGGTCGATGTCAGCTCGCAGGTAGAGGTCGACGAGAACGACAGCGAGGTCTTTCGTTACATTGGCCTCTTCGAGTGACTCATGACATCATATCCAGCGGCTGGTTAATTATCGGTTCGTCCGATGATCCGCGAGTGGTTGGCTTTCAATCGGCCTTGAATGGCATAGGATGCGATGCCCAAACGCTCGACTATCTTGCCGATTGGGAGCAGACCTTGCCAGAGCAGCTTACGCCAGAGACCTGTTTGCGGATCGAATCGCCAGGGCATGACCTGGATGCCATCCAACGACTGATGAGCAACGGCTGCGAGCCAGCCCGTCTAGCCGGCTTCCAGGTTGTTGATGAAGCGCAGTTTGGCAAAAGCTATCTAGAGCAAGGGGCATTCATTGCTCCACACCAGCTCTATTTCGGTCTGCAGCATTATTTGCGTGGCCTCGAACAGCACCTTGTTAACTACCCGGTCGCCTGGACCATGAATCACATTGACGATATTCTGCTGTTCTATGATAAACAACAGTGCCACCAACGGCTTACCGGGCAGCAGCTACCCACTCCGCCAGCAATGTATGATATCGGTGGCTTTGAGCAACTGATGAGCGCCATGGATGATAACGGCCTTAAACGTGTATTTATCAAACCACGCTACGGATCGGGGGCGAGCGGAATCCTGGCACTAGATCGTCGTCCCCACCTCCTCTCCGCCCTCACGACCATTGAGGTGGCAAACGATAGCTGGTTCAATACACGAAAACTACGGCATCTGAGGGGCCATGAGACCATTGCCCCGATCATCGACCGTCTTGCAGGCTGGGGTCTACACTGCGAGCGCTGGATGCCGAAACTACGCATCGGGCCATTCGAGACCGACTGCCGTTTTTTAATCGTGGATGGCCATGTGGATTTTGCTGTGTTACGTAAGAGTCGCAGCCCAATCACGAATCTGCACCTGCTAAACCAGCGGGCGGATATCTCTGAAGTACGCTCGCTGCTTTCTCAAGACGTATGGAATCAGATCGAAATCACCCTGTCTGGAATCGCCAGGATGTTTCCAAAAAGTTTTCACCTGGCTGTGGACCTGGCCATCCATGCCAATCGCCGCGATCACTTTGTACTCGAAATCAACGCCTTTGGCGATTTCCTACAGAATGTCTTTCATCAAGGTATGAATAGCTATCAATGGCAACTCGATCGATTCAGAGCCCGCACCCCATGGCGCTAAATACGCACGATGCTATCGGTCGCTGCAACGTTCTATTTATTACCTTTGATACTTTGCGCCACGATGTTGCCGTTGCCGCCCTGGAAGCGGGAGAGACCCCGTTTCTTCAGCGCACTTTGCCCCATCAGCAGTGGGAGATGCGCCACACACCCGCAACTTTTACTTATGCGGCCCATCATGCATTTTTTGCTGGTTATCTGCCCACGCCCATTCCCAAGCCCAACGATTATCAACGCCTCTTTGCCTGTGAATTCATTGGCTCATCGACTACCGGCCCGGCAACCTGGACCTGTACAGAATCCACTTGGGTCGAAGGGCTGCAAGCCATTGGGTACCACACTCTTTGCATCGGTGGTGTCGGTTTTTTTAATCAACAAAACAGTCTGGGGCGGGTATTGCCAAATCTATTTACAGAACATCACTGGCAGCCGGAACTCGGCGTTACCGATCCCGACTCTACCGAACATCAGGTGAGTCTCGCCCTGGACTGCTTGCAGGCGCTCCAGCAGGATCAACGATTTTTGCTATTTCTCAATCTCTCGGCACTGCATCAACCAAATTGCGGCTATCTATCCGGGGCACAACAAGATAGCCCCGAGACGCAACGGGCGGCGCTGGCTTATGTCGATAGCCAACTGCCACGTCTATTCGAGGCTCTTCAATACCAGAGAGAAACGCTCTGTATCCTTACCAGTGATCATGGTACAGCCTATGGCGAAGAGGGGCTGTGGGGACATGGCGTGGCACACCCCTGTATCTGGCAGGTACCCTACGCCGAGTTCATACTGCCTCAGATCCCGAAGCATAACTGTGGTAACTAGTGTGGTGCTTCATACAAATTGACGATGATAGAAGCCTGCTCAGGCCAGGAGACACGGCGCAATGCGCAGGGAATGGCTCGCCCTTTTCAAGCATTGCAACGCAGTATCCTGGCCTGAGCAGGCTTCCCTTCGGGCGAGATGCTAAGCGGTCATCCGCGTTGTTGCGCGCCTTGG
>JARRQF010000464.1:0-3011 GCA_037382065.1 Candidatus Thiodiazotropha sp.
TGTCCGGCGCGAGTGGCCTTTGCGCGCTGCCTATGACTGTCACCCCCTTCCCCATGTGATCGGCCCTACCGTCTCGGAGTACTATGAGGTGATCCGACTCCCCAAGTCCCTTCGGCTGCCTCTCTCTTTGTAGGAGTTCGGCTCGCCTACCTGCCTCGGGTCCAGCAGGTAACGGCAGGCTCCAGCCTAGTCCTGTTTCCGGATCTCTCCTTCGTGCCTCAATAGCCATATGCCTTGATTACCTGTTGGTTGGTCCCGTTCAGGAGTACTTGGGGTCTCCCGCGTTCAAGACGCATCTCTTGTTACATGCCGTAGCTTGAGAACTCCGCCGGCTCTTACAGGACTCACCCATTCGCCCTGCTCGTTTAGGTTTCACGCACGTTACCACGCTGACCAATCCGGAACGGCTTTTCGAAGCGATGCCAGCTCTAAGGGGCTGCGTCCCCATCCGGCCTACAACATACCCTGTGTACGCTTCACCCCTCTTGTTCGCATCTCTCGCAGTTCTCACCGCATGAGCGCTCCGCCAGGGGTGCAACACTCGGTAATGGTGGGTGGTTAGCCCTTACCATGTCGGGACTTTCACCCGACCAGATGCGCCCCGCTTGCGCGGCGCGCTAACGCCGAGCTAAAGGGCGCCAATGGCGCGCAGCGGAGTTGGTGTCCATTTTAAGTGTTGTGTTATGCGACATTACCTTTAGCAATTAATTCTTCTTTGTTTATCAATGCACTTCCAAAAATCAATAGATTTCCATCAATATCACGAATTCGAAAATCCTTGCTGCCATAATCCCTCTCTGCAAAATCGCCCACAAAGTTCACCCCTCGTGCTTTAAACTCATTGTAAAGACTATCAACATCACTAACCTGGATCGTACAAGCGCCGCCACCCACATAATTTTGACGACCC
Organism: Candidatus Thiodiazotropha sp.; assembly: GCA_037382065.1. Taxonomy (GTDB): domain Bacteria; phylum Pseudomonadota; class Gammaproteobacteria; order Chromatiales; family Chromatiaceae; genus Thiodiazotropha. Next base: position 911 of record JARRQF010000464.1, read on the forward strand.
TCTCCAAATTCAATAGTAATACCTCCTCGACTAACACAACTGTAGCTAGGGTTTTTCCAAAGAATATCAATATTAAAGCCGAGTACTTCTTTGTAGAATTTTGCTGATGCCTTTACATCCTTTACTGCCATGACAGGGTTGGCAGAGTAAAAGTCAATTCCTTTATTGCTCATTTGGTTTTCCTTTCGCGGATTCAATTCATTTTGCAAATGATCCCATTATCGGTTTCAGTGTTAAACTTAATTCATTGGCGATCGCCCAATATAATACTGTGTCTGCTGCTACTACAGGACGGTTTGTTGATAGTTCAAGTTCATTTAACAGGTTTAAAGTTCTTGTCCCGGCTCCGGTAACGACAATTGCTTCTGCGTTTGGTGATGAATTGGAAACAGCTTCAACTGATTTGAAGGTCAAGTCATCTGTCATTGACCAGCCAAAGTCCTGCATCTTTGAATTCTCAGGGACTAGACCTTGGTCTGTTAATGTTGAGCAATGATCGACCTGAAATCCACAGAATTCAAGAAATGATGAAAAAGAATCCCTCCATTCCGATTCATAGTAACTACAATTTACCGCGACCTTGTTAACGTTAAGGATTCTAAGTCTATCTACAATTGCTAATCCAGTCATGATAACCGGGATACAAGATGATTCTTGCATTAATTTTGATCTTGTTCTTGCGTCCTGCTCTGACTTCACGCCAGCCCATGTAAAGGGACTTCCAACTTGAGCAATAATGTTACAGCCCATAGATTTTAGACTTCTTGAACAAAGGTTCAGTTCGTCTTGAACTAAAGCGATGCTTGATAGCTGATAGTCAAAATCCGGTAACAAAAGAGGCGCTTGCTGAGTATAGACTTTCTCTTCTACAACCTGTGGAAATTCCGATGGCGCGGGATCAAACCATGCTGGAGCACTTATAAAACCAATCGTATTCATATTATCTTTTTTGGGTACAACGCCGCGTTCCGCGGAAATTTGTGAGCGCCAGCGAGCAATTTGTCCGTAGCAGCGCCTTGTTATACATCACTGCACTTTTCCAGACTTAACATAGCTTGATTGTATAACTCATGGTGCTCCACGTTAATATATTGCTTTGCCTCATTGATAGTCGTTAATGAACATAGCTTGTCCAAAACATCTGCCATATGTGCTTTCCTTTGGACAGGATCATTGAACATCTTTGCTTTCATCTGAATAAACTTTTCTGATTTACCTTTGACGCTCGTTAGAAACTTCTCTGACGAAGCAAAATTAGCTTCATCGTATATCTTCAAATAGCTATTTCGGATTGCTTTGTAATGCTCATGATCTTCTTTTTTACATGGAAAGCATCTTCGATTATTCACCAAATCAGAATCGGCGGCTTTTATTAAAGCTCCTAATAACCCTAACAATCTCTCTTTATCATATTCTTCCATAACTCTCATTTACGCATAACAGTTATATTAACGAGACCCCTTGTCTCGTTATACATTTTTATGAGTGGATTTCAAATAGCTCGATAAACTCATCGTAGGTGCCTGAGACCTTTCTCCAATAGACGTCATCCCACCAAATGACCTCTGGATTATTCTTATTATTCCTATAGTCGAAACAAAACGGAGAGCCATCACCTGATATCCCAAAAACTACGACATCCGAAAAATCAGTAATGTCTGGTATGAACCCAGGCTCGCCAGAATACTCCGATGTCTCACCATAACATCCATCAGATTGAAATGAGCTCTTTAAATTAGTTGTTTCAAGCAAGATTTCTTTCTCAGATAAAAACACACATCCAAGCTCTGTCTCAAGTTTGTTTCCGAATGAGTCTACGCTGTCTTTTAATGCCCACGATCCGATCTTTCGTTGCAACCTATTATTCTTAAATGCAGCAACAAAGGATTTAGGAAGCGAATGACCGTTAATCTGCATCGTGGATAGACTCGTAACGTTCCTTTTCAGCGGGCGCGTGCTTTTTGCGCTCCGCTGTAAAAGCATTGTGTGTGCCCGGCATGGGCATGATCTTATGGGGTGCAAGTCCCCTGTACATTGTCTGGAGAGTCGTCATTACTATAGACCACTCAAAAAGTACTAGCCGACGGCAAGGGCGTAAGGG
>JARRQF010000465.1:0-4916 GCA_037382065.1 Candidatus Thiodiazotropha sp.
AGGGTTGCTGCTGGATTACTGTAGTGCTCAAGCTGATGTGGACGCGCCAGAGTCGCCCCCAGCGCGTTTTCGTCAACCGGCCCGTCGAGACCTCCATGCTCTTGCAGCAACTCCGCATGAATAGCGCGGATCGCCGCCTCCGGTATCCAGACCGGCATTATTTAGCCAGTTCATGGAGTGCGTTGCGATATTTCCGGCGAGTCCGGCTAAAGGCCTCCATGGCAGTCTCGAATTCCGGGTCATAGGGACTTAGCTGCACGCCATTGCGATTTTCGTCGGCATACAGCTTGTCACCCTCACGGAGGTTCAGACGCTCCAGCATCTCCTTGGGCAGGATGACGCCGACAGAGCTACCAATTTTTCGAAGTTTCAAAGCGTGCATACATACACCCTCTATCTCAGATACAAGATATTATAATATTTATTATAATTCCTTCATGCCATTTTACAAACGGAGGGCAATGGTATGACAATCGATATATCGTCTAAAATACTGTACTAGCAAAATTAGAAGCCTTCCCGAAAAAACACTATCTTCATGTTTTTTCGGGTTTTTTATTAACATTTCTAGAATGTACAAATGAGGGACGACAATGGGCAGCACAGGATCTGGGCATTTTTCTGACTATTCGGGGTCACAGAATTCAGGGAAAAGTGGTGGTAATTCAGGGGGATCAAGCGGAACAGACCGCTGCCATCAAGCATTTTCCTGTGTCCTAGAAGAGGTCGCTCAGTGCGATTATTTTTCTTCTTATGGAACACTCCCCGCCATCGGCACCCAAGTTGAGATCGTTTTGGAAAGTCGCCTCTTCGCTGTAGATACTAGTGGCGTAACCATAGGAGCCCTACCAACTAGATTTAATTACCTTGCTGCATGCATTGCTGACGGTATCAACTATATCGGCATAATCACTAGATCTTCTACTTCACCCGTACCATCTGTGTCCGCGGACTTTAACCCTCAGTGACATGAATGGGCCCGAAGTCCTGCTGATAGTAGGAGAAATCATTGTTGATTTCACATTACCTCTGCCTGGAGCGGCCTGTAAACTCCGCCTAGGCGGCATAGCACACGCAGCTCGCGGTCTTTGGGCTGTGGATTACCCATATGCTGTCGCGGCGATCTGCCCAAAATATCTAGTAGAACAGGCTAGGGATTACCTAACCGCACATGGATGCGTTGAGTTTATTTGGTTAGGTGAAATTAGCGGGTCACCAAATGTAGTCGCCATCGGCGATCCTACTGAGCTGTCTGATCAAGGCTATGAAGACCTACTAAGAGATGCAAAATCATCATGCATCTTTCAACAAGAGGAAAACCTAAATCCATACTCTGAGGTACTAGTGTTTCCTGGTTGCTTTGACCTGGCCGAGGTCAAAAAGCAATTCTCCGATACCACCAAATTTAGCTTTGATATTGCTTATGGTATTGCAGATATAAGACAACTAGAAATTTACGCAAATAGTATTCGAGCAATTATCATTTCGACATCGTCAAAGCTATTCCTACATAAAGGCTCTGGGAATTTAGACGATTTAATCTCTGAGCTGCAACCTCTTTCCCCTGAAGTATTTCTTCTAAAAGAAAACCGAGGTGGAAGCCGAATATTTGAATCTGGAAAAAATAGAGCGGATGAGATTCCTGCAACATTAGGAGTAACGGTTAATTCTGTTGGTGTTGGTGACGTTTATTCAGCGGTTCTAGTCGCATTTCACGGTATCGGTTGGCCCGAAGCTTCTTGGAGGGGTTCACGGACGGCTACATATTATGCACAAACCACCTACCCTGATGATTTCAAGCGCGATGTCCAACGTGATTTTAAACTCGCAATTGAATCACTGCGATCTCTTGGAGGAACTTTTCTCCCTTGGCATGAGCGTCAGAACTTCCCGATTTATTTGGCTGGCCCTGATTTCTCCTATGTTGAAAAACAGGAATTCGATATAGCAGCAGATTCCCTTGACTATCATAACTTTTTAGTCCGACGGCCCATATTGGAGAATGGACAAATCGACCGCAATTCAGAGAGAGAAATAATTAATGAAACATATGAACTAGATATTTCAATTATGAAGGAATGCGCTGTTGTGTTCGCGATACCTCTTGGCCGCGACCCAGGAACGTTAGTCGAAATAGGTATTGCTATTGAAATGGGCAAACCGGTCATAACCTATGACCCAAGAAATGAGAGTAACAATACAATGGTAATTGGCGGAAGCCACATATACTCAAATAATCTAGACTCTTGCCTAAATGGACTCTTCGAGATTTTATCTAGACTACGGGAAGAACAACGATGAAGACGGTCATTCTTCTCGCTTCCGGAGGACTGGACTCCACCACTGTAGCTTATTTGCTAGCAGCAGAGAATTTTAAGATTCAACCAATCTTCTTTGACTACGGCCAACACTGCGTAGAAATGGAATGGTCAAGACTTAATGAAGTCCTTCCCTCAAACACACTAACACCAGAGCGAATTGATATTTCCAGTATCTTCAGCGGATCCAATTCTCGTCTTATCAGTGAAGCCAATTTATGGCAAGACCAGGTCAAGGATGATGACCTTTATGTGCCATATAGAACCATGCTTTTCTTCGCCATCGCCGCTGCCAGAGCACAAACAATCGGGATATTTGATGTTTATACAGGATTTATAAATAGCAATCATGCTAAAGAAATTGATTGCACAAGCGACTTTATGAACCACCTTGATGGTCTCGTCGAGGACATTGGTCCGGTACGATTTTACTCACCATTCCGATACTGCTCAAAGTTTGAAGTTACACAAAAGGCTGTGACTTTAGGCGTTCCAATTGGGAGAACTTACTCATGCCAAGCATCGAGCCAATTTCCATGTGGCGCATGCCCTAACTGTGTTGAGCGTCTCAATGCATTATCTGAGGCCAATTTGGTATAGGTTGAACATATGAAACACAATAATATTGAAATACTAGTAACAGCACGTCGCATTGCGGACCAAGTAAAAATTCAGCTGGCCTCAATTACCGGACCGTTGTGCGCCCTCGCATACAACGCATTCTACTAAAATTTCCAGATATGGATCGGATAACAACTTTATCTGATCTGATACATCGCGAAGAAACTGGCCACTTTTTATCTTGGGATCACCCTCAAAAAATCTTGCGTTTCGAATTACTCGTCAACTTTCTCAGAGATCAAGGCATTGAGCACGTAGAAAATTTAAGTGATTGCTTAAAGTGTACGCCATTTATTACAGAACTTCAGTCTATAAATGGTATAGGGCCAAAAACAATCGACTATATGTCTTGTTTAGTTGGCATAGACTCTATTGCCGTAGACCGACATGTCAGAGCTTTTGCAAAGCGAGCTGGGGTGACAAATGACGACTACTATTATTTACAAAAAGTTTTTTGTTATGCGGCTGATTTACTCGAAGTTCCCCGCCGAGAGCTTGACGCATGGATTTGGAAGAAAGAATCAGACATAGCATCATCTCAGCTTGGATTCGAAATATAAGCTCTGAGCAATAAAAAACCATTGCGTCGTAGTAATCGGTATTTTTAGCTGCTAATATTTCGCCAATTTCCAGCTCAGCATGAGTCCAATCTTATTAGGTTTTCTCCCCTCTCCTTCTGTTTTCAGCTTGATTGTTTGAGCGGCGACGCTTGAGTTCTGCTCGCATCCAAGCACTGGTCTCCTTCGCATCCTTCAGTAGTCGCTGAGCTTCCACTGGTTTGAGCAGGTGCGGACCATTGCTCTTCTCGCGGTCTTTCTGCTTCATTGCCTTATTCCAAAATTTTAGCGGCTAAAATTCTATTTCGATCGCAACATGCCTCCACCCGTGGAAACACCACCATTCTCTTGACTACTTGACATTGTTGGGTCGCGCCGTCTCCTAAGCTGAGCTCTTGCCCAAGCACTTGCCTCATTCATATCCTCACGGAGGTCATCAAGTTCCTTTGGCGTAAGGCGACGGGGACCATTGCTCTCACCACGATGGTTTTTTCTCTTGGCGTTCATCTAAATATTTTAGCCGCTAAATTTTTAACTACTAGTTTTTTGCGAGAAGATCCGTTACTCAATAAGAAAATACAGTTGCCTCAATGCCAAAAGGGTCCACAGCATCTTCCTCAGATAATGCATCTTCAAGAAAAGCACCCATGAGTTCAGCTTCTTCCCAGCTTACTTCCTCGTAGTAACCATGCGCTCCTGCATCCTGAAGCCATTGATCTGAAGTGAGGTTATTCCGTCGATCCGATTCTTTAGCTTCCAATTCTTCCTTTATCTTGAGGCTAATTCCCAGGGCATCCAACTCCCGCATAACGAGTTTGTCACGCATACAAGTCTCTACCAGAGCCCACGCACAGCTTGCCTGCGTGAAATGAAACCCATCAACTAAGGCGCTTGGTTGCGTATCGATAGTAAGGCGATAAATACTAATGGCCCAGACCATTTCCTTCAATGCCTTCTTGTCCTCATTTGAATTGCGAATCGAAAGAGAAACCTGTTTCGTTATAACGTAGAGCGGCATCTGAGAGAAATTCTTGGTGTATCCCCTTAGAATAGAAATTAATTCTGATACATCACCCCACATTGCCACCCACAATTTTGATGGCCCTTCGGCATGCAATTTCTTCACTTGACTGTCAATGCTCAACAGTCTATCCAATTGCTTATCGGAAAGAGACCTTTCGCCACTAAAATTCTTCCGCCATAAGCCAGACGACTGAGTATCTGCGCCAGTCACTTCATCAAAAATCCTAGAAAAATGATTTGGATTATTCGCACCGATTTTAATTGCCAATTGGTTCATTACTGACACCGTTCGAATACAGCTTTTCCGATAGTCATTTACAGTCATAATATAATTATCCTTAGGGCAATCTGTCCTAGTAAATATTGGTAACTAATTTTACTAAAAACATTACACTAA
>JARRQF010000466.1:0-2989 GCA_037382065.1 Candidatus Thiodiazotropha sp.
GATAGAAGCCTGCTCAGGCCAGGAGACAAGGCGCAATGCGCAGGGAATGGCTCGCCCTTTTCAAGCATTGCAACGCAGTATCCTGGCCTGAGCAGGCTTTCCTTCGGGCGAGACGCTATCATCGTCAATTTGTATGAAGCACCACATTAGAATGGAGCGGTCAACTGATTTTTTTAGGTTTAAGCGACTTTATTCTTGGCATGGGATTAGGGTATGGTCTGAGTATGAAATTCATACTTGATGACAATAACAACGGCCATGTCATTCATCACTATACGCAGGGCGAGGTCACAATCAATGGCACAACCTATAGAGAAAACCTGGTTCTGCTTCCTGAAAGAGTCATCCCCCAGTGGCGTCCGAATGATTTTACTGATCTACTGAGGGAAGATTTTACCTTGCTTGCCCAACTCACTCCAGAAATCGTCATTCTGGGCACCGGGGCCAAGCAACAATTTCCAGCGCCCTCGCTTACCCAACCATTGATTGACACCCATATTGGCCTTGAGGTGATGGATACTGCAGCGGCGTGCCGCACTTTTAATATCCTGACATCTGAAGGACGGCGTGTTGCTGCCGCCCTGATCATGATCCAGTGAATCCACAATTAATAGCTAACACCTGAAATGAGGCGGATTTACAGGGACGGGTCATCAACCATGGTAGTTGGCTCCGAATCATCCTCCAAAACCACGATATCTTTTGGGGGAGGGTATCTTTCAACCACTCGATTGCTTAGCTTACTTATTGCGGCCTGATGCAAGGCGTCCGACTCCATGAGAATAAGAATCAAAACCGTGACCATAATCGGCAATATTCCAACTCCACCTATCATCGCCATTACAGCAACCTTCTCCATGCCTAGATAAGAGAAACCAATCCAGCCCAGCAGCCACACGGAGAGAACAGCCAGCAACATGTAGATAAATAGGCGGCTACGTTCTGCCGCAATCTGCCAATGAACATAGACATACCAGGCATCCCGCTGCTTCGATTGCCTAGCCCGTCGAAGTGTATAGATGAGTACTGAAAATGAGATGATTGGCACGAGCGCCAAAGGTTGCCAAAAGGAGCGAACCACTCCCAAGGCAGAGACAAACCAAAGGATATGATTACCAATAAGATTGGTCAGAAAAATATCATGGGGTATTTTTGCTTGGTGTACCAAATCATCGGAGATTTCAAATTTCATTGGCAATCATCTCTATGCTAACCCCATTAATATAGAAAGCTTAAAGGTTACAGTGTAAAGGCCACCGATAAATTTACCTAATCAACTCTCTTCTTCACTCCCCATCATCTTTTTCACCAACCATTTTTTTAGCAAAAACACTAAGCCAAACAATAAGATGCCTATCCCAATACCGATCCATGGCTGCTCCTTGAGAATTGTTATAAACCACAGACCGTTTCCCATAGTAGAATCCTCACTTTTAAAAACAGGCAGTAAATGACAAAAATAGGTAGCATGCAACGCTGTTAACAAGACAGAATATAGGGTAACGCTTTTCTTCACAGCATGCGTAGCAGAAATCTCAATTATGCAGAGATTCATTTGCGTACCGTGAGGTCCAGACAGGTAAGATAGTAGGGTATCTGGTTGCAAAGCGGCATTGGTCAGTGACCAACCCATCACAAATATCGTGTTAGACACAAACACTATCAATGGTAGGACTAATTTAAGAATATGGAAAAGAAGATCATCTTTTGGGTTGTCTCTCTGTCACTGGTCGCTGTGGCGCTTGCCATCCTGCTACCTGGCGGACGAAAAGCTGACACAAACCCAAGACTTCCTTGGGATATCACCGTCACGCAACAGCAAGAGATTCATATTTTTGATCTAACGCTCAATAAGAGTCTACTCACCCAAGCGAGGGATGTATTCCAAAACCAGGGAGTTGTGAACCTATTTATTGCTGATGACGGAAAACCAGCCTTAGAAGCCTATTTCGAAAGAATTTTCCTGAGTGGACTAAGAGCCGACTTTATACTGACTTTAAAGGCCAATGAAACACTTCTCAATGAGCTGCTCGCCCGAGGAGTCCGTATCAGTCGTAGTTCTGATCATATTCATAAAGTGAAACTGGGTAGCGAGGATATGGCACTGGTGGAAAATCTACCTATCGAATTAATCAACTATATTCCCGCCGCCAATCTGGATGAGGCATTAGTCACCAGCCGATTTGGAGAACCCGCAAAAAAGATTATGGAGACCGAAACAGGCATCACTCACTGGGTCTACCCTAATAAAGGGCTTAGTATCGGCATTAATCCTGAAGGTAAGGAGTTAATACAGTACATGCCTTTGGACCGAATAGAGGGACTGATAGAGCAAATTAGGGAGAATAATCAACAGTTTGAGGCAAAGCAGAAAAACGGTACATCTGGACACCTTTAACCTGAGTGAATCACCCAGTAGGTGACCATAACCATCAAAGCTATTTTCTTCAAAATCAGATACCTGTTATTAGAATGGAGCGGTCAACTGATTTTTTTAGGATAATTATTGCAACCCCTTGGAATAGCAGACCATTGTACGTTGTGCAGGGGGGCACAAGTATCGCGTGTGCAGAGCACCCCTTGCCCAGCACCACCACAGGTGCACACTTCACGCTATCCAACTGATCTTTTTAGGTTCAATGGATCACTCTTGATCATCCGCATCAGGCATCATCTGCTTCGGTAATTTCTTTTTTTACACGGGGCTCAGGTCATCATCCATCAAGATTCGATGCGCCTCCCCCTCAAGGTCATCGAACTGACCACTGCGAGCCGCCCAAAACAGACCAGCCACTGCAACAAGCCCTAACAAGATCATGCCCGGTATCAGGCCGTAGATTACATCCATACGAGTTCTCCGTTAGAAGTAGATCAATTATCCTAGTGTGGTGCTTCATACAAATTGACGATTATAGCGTGACGCTAAGCGGTTAGCCGCTAGGCGCGTGCCGCCGGGAATGGCTTCTCCCTTTCCAAGGCGCGCAACAAC
>JARRQF010000467.1:0-3528 GCA_037382065.1 Candidatus Thiodiazotropha sp.
AGTACCCCGACCATGGACGAAGTAAGCGCGGATAGTGCCACTTATCATGTTATCAGCAGCGTCACCGCGACGGGGGTCCCTGCCATTAACACGGGTAGCTTTGGTGGTGCGGTCGCTGCTGGTAACAGAGCCATGGATAACAAGGCTTCCGCCGTGACGGCCGCCCTAACCGCTCGTACCATCATGGGTAGTTACATTACCTCTGGTAATTACGCCACCGATTGGATCGTTACCTTCCCGACCCGTTATACCAAAGTCTCCGATAACGCTGTCGAGCCTGCTCGCGCACCTTTCACCAATTTTGAAAACCCAACTGCTGGCCAAGCTTGCCACGTTATGTCGTTTGACTATTGGAACCGTGAAGAAGAAAAAAACCCAATCATTGAGGGGGGAGTTGGGATAATGGGGCCACCTCCCCCTGCTAGCTTAGTCGTTTGCTACGAGGTCAATGTAGCGGCTATCAATGACTCGGGAGAGATTGATGGATTCTCTGCTACAACCTCCTCCAAAGCAGTTAAGATTAGCTCTCCACTTGAAAGTCAGTTTTCCGATGGCTGGATCAGCCTAAATCTAAGCAGTTACACCGCAACACCGGCCGCAGGCTCTGTACCAGCGGTTGTGACGGGGCTACCCGTACTAAGTTTCAGCGCTATCGCTGATACGGTTTCGGGTATCGAGCGAGGGGGGGTGTTCGCTAGTCGTATAACGGTTGATGAGCAGTAGACCAAAAGCATCCCAGATGCCTGGATTGGTGTCCAGAACGGGTGGCTTGGTAAAGACCTTGCTTCCAATCTCACCAGTGTAGTGCAGATGGCCACCTTTCAGAGGGCAGAACTAAGCACAGCTCTGCCAGCAGGACCATCGTCGCAAGGCACAGGTACTTGTATGCCAACATAAGCCCTTAGGTCGGAACTGGTATTCTCAGGGTTACTGCCCTTTAGGTCTTTGTAGACATAGAGATGGGTGAAATAGGCATTGGCCATATTCTGGTTGTCACTGTATTTACCGTCGTCGTTGACGTCATAAGGTACGTCCCAGTATTTGAGTTTATTGCCTTCTGTATAGTTGTTATCGATGTGGCCATAGGCCAGCTTAAAACGTTTTTTTCCATCAACAAGAACCTCTGGCTCACTTGGATCGGCTTCAACCAGCTCAGGATACTTACGTTTGCCGGTTGCGGTCTTAATCACTTGAGACTGTACTGAATTATACGGCGGCAGAACACAGCAGCAAGTAAAATTAAAGCCGGTACAGTGCATACCAAGCTCTTAGTTTATGGTGATATTGTAATCATTTTTAGGTTTGGTTTGCTTTGATCTGCAGCCGCTATGGGTCCATGATAACGGATGGTGGCAGTAGAATCCATGGTATGTTCAGCCATGGCTGGTTTCGCGTCTTTCTCTGTCGAGGATTCACTGGGTTATTGCGCTGTACAACCCACCATGAGCGTGATGACAAAGGTCTGAGCTGCCGCTGATAGCGCTGTAAGCCATGTTTTTACATAAAACAGCTTTGCAAGAAGCGCCAAACCTGCTTAATGATCTTCGAGAATAGCCTATTTCAAGGATGCCATTTGCGCTATCTTGTTTGATTTGATGCTTCCTATCTTACGGTGCATCCCATTTTCCAGTGCGCTTGTGGTGGTGCAGGGCAAGGGTCGCTCCTGCACACCCATTAACAAATTCCGCACTGTCTCTGCTAAGCCTTATCAAGGTAGCGTGCATCGGTCCTGATCCTTACGGTATGGCTTGTTACACTTCCATTTCTCTCCTGTAAAATCGAGGTGGGCGTTTTGTGGTATATCAATTGCAACACAGCTGTCAATGGATGCTTTATATCCTCTATTACACTTCCATCCAGATCCGTACGATGTATTAACCAAATGCTCATTAGGAGGTACTTTGATTGCTATGCAGGCATCATTTACCGCTCGATACCCTCGATCACACTTCCAACTGGCACTGTATGATGAATCAGTCAAATAGCCATTCTTGGGTACATTAACAGCGACACAAGTTGTGCTAGTTGCCCGATATCCCCTATCGCATGCCCAACCAGACCCATTTGACGAATTAGTTAAATAGCCATTAGCAGGTACCTTGATGGCAATGCAAGTATTGGAGACCGCTCGATACCCACGCTCACACATCCAACCGCCGTTGCCAGAGGCATTTAGATAGGCATTTGGCGGCACATAAATAATGACACAGCTACCGTTAACTTCGCGGTAGCCTCGACTGCACTCCCAACCATTTCGATAAGAAGTAACCACCGAGTAAGCATTGGCAGGTACTTTGGTACGACTGCAATGCTCTTTTACCTTATGAAAGCCGGGATCACACTCCCATCCCCTACCATAGTTCAGTGCTTGTGCATTTTTCGGGATATCATGCCGCTGGTCCTTTGCAGGAGGTTGCCCTGCAGCAGCTGTCATAACTATTAGTAGGTAGACAGTAATTGTTAAATATCGTCGTCCAGAGATACTCATGACTCTTTCCTTCCAGCAATAAAAAAATAGTTTTTTGCTAGCGGCTGTAGAACGGGCATACGAAGCTTACATTCCTTCGAATAAATCAAACGGAACTCATAATTAGAAGCGATTGCCGAGATCAGACAGTGAAAGAGACTCAGGGCGAAAGGCGGTATTCGGGATTCTAACCTAACGATGAGTATAGCTCAAAACCTACTGAAATACCTTTTTAAACTCTGACATCATTAACTTAGTTAATTTGCTTTATATACATAAAGGGAGGAGACTTTAGTTAGCACCTCGTCTGTGAGTAGGCAAGCTACTATGCCGTCCTGAGAATAATACGGCCGCTGTTTATTTGCTCGACACACTCCTTATCTTACGAACTACGATCTGCCAAGCGCGACCTTCATAGTCACTTAAATATTTTTAAAAGATCTGGCTAGGCCGCTCCTTACTAATCAGACCATTAGTATATTATTCGTATGGAAGAAAATCATGACACAATACTCGAGAAAGATGAACCCCAAGAGTTTCGTTAACTCTACCCGACAGTAAGGAGTATTGTGATGAGCGTAAACTTCCCAAACCCAAGTCGAAGTTTTGAAGCGAGTGGAAATCGAGTCTGCTTCTGGGGCTATGACAACGTGATAGAGATTGCATTCTTTTTAGAAGGTGATGCCCTCAAGAAGCTTTGTCCTGGAATGGGTGACACAGAAGCAAGCTTTCTAAAAGCATTTGATTCTGTAAAAGCTAGAATCTACGAAGTTGCCGATAAAGTCTATATGCGAGGCCATAAAAGTAGTTTCTCCCATGTTTTATCAGCCAAGGACTTTTAACCTAAAAAGCGCTATGATTATGGTGAAATTAGCCGATAAGAATTTGAGCAAAAATGCAGGGATCGGCTTGCCTAAGTATTGGGTAAAAGTTGGATGCTGACTACTAGTGTGGTGCTTCATACAAATTGACGATTATAGCGTGACGCTAAGCGGTTAGCCGCTAGGCGCGTGCCGCCGGGAATGGCTTCTCCCTTTCCAAGGCGCGCAACAACGCGGATG
>JARRQF010000468.1:0-2984 GCA_037382065.1 Candidatus Thiodiazotropha sp.
TTTTTTTCTTATTTCGGAGGTTCCTAGCCGTTTAGTACCACCCTTTGCTTTTATAGCATCCCTTTTTGACATTACAAAAAACCTTACATTTCTGTCTTTTTCAATTATAACCACAACAAGATAATCATATTTTTTATCAATGCGATCAAGGGGGTTATTTGTACTCTTGTTGTGAAGATCGGTTGTTTTAACTTGAACGCGAACAATTTTATTATTATTTAGTATTACTGTTAAATCATAATCATCTTGATTAGTTTTAATTGCCAAATAAGCTTCAATATCTTGCCCTAGTAAGTACGCAAGAACTTTATACTCACCATATTTACCTAAGAATTTCATAATTAAAACCCTATTGATGCATAACGTCTGGTTTTCCTGCAAATTAGAAGCACAGCGGAAATATTTATTTCATGGGACGGTATTTTGTTAGCGAAATGCATTAACTTTCTGCAACAGAAGGATTACTTGCTGCACTACAACTAATCATATACTTGACCGAAGATAAGGCGGAATTCCTACAGTCAATCATCCATTTTTCTTTAGTAAGTAGACCATCAAAAAAGCAAGAGGTTAGGACATATTTTAGGTCAAAATTATCGTTAGGTAGATTTTTAGAGTTTTCATATCCTTTTTTCAATGCCCAATCTAGAGCGCGCCACAATAGAATATAATTTTGAAAATATAACACTGACTTTTTCGATTTGAACTTTTCAATACTTAACGATTCTCCATACATATCTTTCAGTCTTTTCCCCAAAACAGACATTGCTACTTCACAAATATGCAATTCCAGCAACTCATCGCTGCGTTTGTACTTTTTATTATCCGGCACATCCGCCTTTCTGGATAATCCGCGTATAAATTCTTCTGCAAAATCATTGCTTTCAGAAACCCTCTTTTTAGACTCTGACTTAAACAATGGTAATTCTAACTCGAGCTGCTGGCTATCAAGAGAAATAAGTCTTCTAATCTTTCTCGTTTCTTTCTCACATAGCAAGTCTGCGGTAGTTAAAGGCGCCTTTTTTAATTCTTCCAGCCTAACTAATTCACTTCGATTTTTTCCGTAGAAAATAGATGAAGGATACTCTTTGAGTAATTCAACATTTCGTTGAAAAATACGCACCGAATTATCAGCATTAGCCTTGAATGTTTCGACGAAAAAGTCATCAATTAATATAATTTGATGCCCATCTCTCAAATACTGCGATAACTTATCTTTTCTCGACATATTAACATCTAAGACATATTGCATAGGCTCGCTCAACAATAGATAGTCTAATGAATAACTAACAGCAGAGTATAAGGAAACCACAAATATTGTGACATGCCGCTCGCGTAACAATACTCATTTAGATTAAGTTTGGGCTGGATTTCTTTAAAGAGAGCATCCTGCTTCGCCTTTTCATTCCTTGCCTTTGTTTGAGATTAGCAAACTATTTGACTTTTGAAAGGGTCTGCTATTGGCCTTTATCAACAGTATAGACCACATCTCGAGAGACCTGTTACCACTGCACGCGATATCTCTTCGCGCTCTGCCATGGTGAGTGCCAATCTGGAACGATGACGGACTGCAGGACGTATGCCGCCAGTTTCAGCAAGGATTCTTTCGATTGATGGGTGATGCCGATCAAACAGATCAGCAATCTTTTCCAATCCGCTATTGGGCTTGATCTTCTGCCGAATCGTCCCAACCGTCCGACCAGTATTCGGCGTCAAGCCCGGTATAGGGATTTGACTCTTCCAGCTCGCCCATCTGTTGCGATCGGTAGCCCTCTTGGTAAATCTCGTTTTGTTCATCCGTCATTGGTATTGCCCATTTCAATGGTTCCCTGGTAAGCGTCCCAGCCTAACCAAACAATAATAGTCAATGCCATTGCGAAATACTTGATAAACCCCTCAACAACAATCCCAGTCCCAGTCAATTCCAGGACAAGATTTAGGAAGAAAGGCATCAATATCACCGCCACGATACCCATGACAATTCGTTCTAAGCTATTACATATTGGCATGATCATCTCCTTAATCTTCTATTCCAATGTTCAAAATGATTGAGTTCTCGCTACGTCTCATTTGCGACAAAAGCGGACTCACCAGAAAGTGCTGGCAACACATCGGCCTTTAATGCCGCGTTTTGTATTCCGTATCGCCTCGATACGGATCCACTCTCCGCTTGTGAAATTGCGCTGGTCTAACCACGATGTACACAACCTGATCAAGGAGATCCCGGCCCTCAGCCGTCTGGGCCGATCATTGCCGGCGGTTCATTCATCAACAATAAAGGGGTCGGTGACAAATGATAACGATTGCGATTTGTCACCGACCCCTTTTGGACCAAATCTAGCGGCTCAAAGATGACGTGCGTAGTGCCATCGCTGTAGGGCGTTTTGAGTTGATATCGGATATTACCCGAAGGCGTCAGTGAGAGCCGTTTCTCTGATACCGCTGGTCTTGAAATATATCGACATAGCCTCTCCAGTTTCTGCCGTTCCCAGGCTTGTACCGCGACTCCGGCATGCAGGCTGACAAAATCGTCGGAAACGATTTTGAACAGCTTCAGCTGGCCCGAAGGGTGGAGTGCAGGATACCCGGAATAAACCGGATTCTTTTGCTACCTGAGCAAAGCGCTCATCATCTTCCCAGGGCGGGATGGTCTGCAGCGTGAATACCTTGCGCCCCTGCTGTGGCCCCACGGCAATGCAATAACTGACCGAGCACCCCAATACCTGTTGCATGGAGTCCTCATCCGCATCATCCAGATTCAGGTAACTGTTTTCGGCTCTGGCTCCTGCTTCGCCCTACCTCCTGCATCCATGCAGTCGTCTTCATCACGCTCGAGGATGCCCTCGCGCTCCAGAAAGCCGGCAACCCGCTGGCTGATCGTTGGTTTCCGTGTAAACCCCATCCAGGAACAGCATGTGAAAGTGAACATTGAGGTTCAGCGCACTACCAAATCGCTGGATCAGGGTCACCGCACCAGTTTGCGC
>JARRQF010000469.1:0-2982 GCA_037382065.1 Candidatus Thiodiazotropha sp.
ATTCAATAATTGAATGCTGTGAGTGGGAAGACGTTACTGATAAAAAGAAATTGGGTGTACACAATAAGGGTATTCCAAAAACTTATGATAGGATAGCCCTTGAAGTTTTAAGGGAATTGAATAGCGAACAACAGCATTAACTCGGACTCGCAAAAGACGCTTCGCTTCGCTCTGCGCATTATGCCAGCCGGTTATGCTGGGCGTTATATTTTTTTATTAAAGTAATTATCTATGTACATAGGAAAAGTATCAAAATTAACTGGCGCAACCCCTAAAGCTATAAGGCATTACGAAGCTATTGGATTAATCACTCCACCTATTCGTAAGGGGAAATATAGATATTATTCAGATTCAGATATTGCTGTAATAAGTTTTATTAAACGAGCACAAGAGTACGGATTTAAACTTTCAGAACTACGGGCGATGGTTAAGGAAATGGGAGCAGATAATAAAGTTTCGTATGAAAGCCTTACTTCTGCAATTCATGAAAAGCAAAAACAAATACAAAAACAATTGTTAAAGCTGAGTACTCAAAATGACAATTTGTCTAAGTTGAGTTCTCAAATACAAATCCAGAATAAATGTCCCTATACTTAGTTTTTATCTTGACTTTGCCCTTTAGGGCAAAGTGTAAACTCCTTTGATATAAATAGTGTTAAATAATTTTAATCAAAGGAGATTTTGGTATGACAAAAAGCAACAGCGATTTCAAAACACGTAGATTACTAAATAATGCTAAAAAGTGGGTGATTGGAGGAGGTTTATTTAATTGTTTTGCGGCATTCCCTTTTGCTATGCCTTTCCTTTCCGATGCTTATATTAATCTGTTCAATAAAATAAACATCTTTTTGGGGTTGGGTGGTGTCAGTTGGGAGGCTCCGTCTGCGGGGGCAAATATGCTTTTCTTAAATACAGCAGGCTTGGCTTTATTTCTAGTTGGGATAACACTAATATATGCTTCTCGTGAAATTGCTGAAAGGATAGAAATCCCTTTTTTAAATGGAGTAATTCGCTTTTTTTGGAGTATTATTGCCACATATTACATTGTTATGTATGAAGTTATTCATATTATGTTCATAATCGTTGTAATAGATTTAATTTTAGCTATGGCATTTACTTACTATTATTATCAAATTAAAATGATCCGTGAATCAAGAAGTTAGCATTAAAACTTCAAATATAACGGATTTTACAACACAACATTTGGTGGAAGGTGCTTTTTATCTGCCGCGTAGCGGCTTCGTCCAACCCGTCATTGAAGCGGACAGAGTGGGGAACTTAGGGGACGTTCCCAACATTTAAACCTTATGCGTTCAATGTTCAAATGTTGGGAGCGTCCCTAAAGACACTTAGAAAGTCCATTTCGTGGTTAAAATGAGGCCTCTAAGAGCTGATTTTTATGATTCTGCAAATTTTTTTCATGTATTAACAAAGGGTTGTAAAATTTTGCTTGGTCCGACCCCTTCTCACGATTTTCACATGCGATTTTTTACCCGGGTAAAATAGTGATTGACACTCTAATTTTACCCGGGTATAATATGTTCATTGAAAATTTTAACGAGGAGGGTTTAGAGAGATGGGCGAGCGCAATCCAATAGACTGTACCGCATTTAATGGCCATCGGCGTATTGCTTCAGGAAACCTTTTGAAGGTCGCCAGCAAAGTTAAAGAGGTTATTGATTTAGATGAACAGGCCTCTATACTCATTTTTAATAATGGTACGAGCGAACTTGTTGAAGTTGATTTTCGTGGCTCGATGCAAGACGTTTTGGAGCGATTGAAGTCGGCGACAGAGGAAAGAACGTTGGCGGCCAACTCATCGTCAGATACAGACCAGCGTTCACCGCGCGGGCCAGGTCGTCCCAAACTTGGTGTTGTTTCCCGGGAAGTCACGTTGCTGCCGAGGCACTGGGACTGGCTGAATCGTCAACCCGGAGGAGCATCTGTAGCTCTCCGACAGCTTATTGAAGAAGCGAGGAGAATAAATAGCGACAAGGACATAGTGCGGCAATCTCAAGAGGTTGCATATAGGTTCATGTCCGCTATGGCAGGGAATTTCCCGGGATTCGAGGAGGCGACGAGAGCATTGTTTGCCGGTGATTACGTACGCTTCAACAGTCTGGTGGAATCATGGGCTGTCGATATCCGGGACCATGCTCGAAAGCTTGCAGAGACTGCATTTTAGAGTGGTTTCAGGCACAGGCCCCAGCCTGTTGTTGCAGCCGTTGTTTTTCTGGTGCTCATCCTTGGCTGGGAGCTGGGCGCCAGGACCGGTTTTATCAGCAAACTTATTTTACCGGCCCCCTCCGAAGCCCTTGGTGCGCTCTGGAACCTGATTAAAAGCGGCATTACGAAACATCACCTTTCACCATAACAATGGAGATGAAAAATGGATAAAAATCACGCAATGCAAATAATGGAAGAAGGTCATGGTTGTTCTGAATCTGTATTAATGGCAGTAACTCAAGCTCATGGTATAGAGAATGAAATCATTCCTAAAATTGCTTCATGTTTTGCAGGAGGAATCGGTAATTCAGGTTCCGTTTGCGGTGCAGTGTCAGGTGCAATAATGGCAATAGGTCTGATCGCTGAGGAAGGGGAAACGTTTGAGGATTATCTAAATAAATTATCTATAGGTAACGAGTTTCGTAAGCGGTTTGAAGCTGAAATGGGCACTATTTATTGTCGTGAGTTAACAGGACACGACATGACTACTCCAGAAGAAATTGATGCATATATGAAATCAGAAGTACCTCAAAAGGTTTGCTTTCCTGCGGTAGGTCATTCATATAACATTGCAATGGATATGATGAAAAACCTAACGAATAAGGATAGATCGTGAGAGCGAAGCGAGCCACGATCTTATCCAGTAGTTGGACAAGCCCGACTTGCACGGCAGTGTTCTTATTATATGAAAATATCTTTTTGGGGATCTGGAAGGATATGGACTCGGCAAGTCAGTGTTCAATTCTTAGGCCGAGC
>JARRQF010000470.1:0-4739 GCA_037382065.1 Candidatus Thiodiazotropha sp.
AGCTTACGCGCAGCCATCCACTCACGGTCTTTGATGTTCCAATAGTGAGTATCGATATCCGGAAATGTTGCAATTTCATTCATAATCAAGGATCAAAGGTTTCAATCAGGTTAACGAATTCTTCAATGTTGAGTTGATCGGCCCCAGCGTAGGGTCCGAGCAGATCAATAATATAGCTCTGGGTATTGCGCCGCTCAACTCGAACGTTCGCAAATCCTTGGCAACGCCCTTTGATGGTTTCAGGCGAGCCAGATAAATTATCCTTATAATAGGAGGTCGGTTTTGGATTGGTGAAAGTACCGCAAGTACCGGAACAGTCATCGCTTGGGATAGTCTAAAGCCATTCAAAATCATATGGTTATTTCAAATGCCATTACATTCACAGCAGTGTTTGAATGGTGAGTGTCTTCGTATTAATATTATTTCTCAGCAAGCAACTAGTCGTAGAAAAGGCCCGATACTAGATAGGCCGGTACCAAAATCTGAAGGTGGTTTCTTTGAGCCTTCTGTGCATTTGGATAGTAATGGTAGGGGGCGGGTGATGGACACTGATGCATAATATAAGATTTTTGATAATCTTGCTCGCAAGTTACAAAAAGGAATTTAAGTAATGTTCGATACTTTTAAACTTCCAGAAAAACTAAATTTAGATGAAGAAATGATTTCTGTTCTGAAAGTATTATGGAACACAGAGTATGCTGATTTATACGGTGACAAATTCTTTGGTAAAGCGAATCTGTCTTCCTCTGAAATTGGAGGCGATTTAGAAACGTTCTTTTCATTGAGTGAGAAATGTGATGAAAATCGGCACCAGCAGTTTATTAGTATTGGGGAAAGCTTATGTTCATACCTCACTTATGAATATGATTGATAGTTGTATACTTGGGGATGCAATATGTCATGGTTCACAAGATAAACGAGCTATATTTAATTGGTTTTTAACTTATGTTTTGCCATACTCCATCAATCACAAAGTTCCTAAGGTTATTTACTCAATAAAAACAGTATTACCTAAAATGTCGAGTGGGTAGAATTAGTATAATAGTTTACCTTGAACAGGAGTGTTCAGAATTCTCTGTCATTTCATTAAACTAACACAAACAGAGGAAACCAGTAATACCGGGACAGTCAGTGCACCGAGATAAATCGGCAAAAGCCGGCTACTTGGTAAGGATTAGCGATCTGCCAAGGCCCCGAGTCATGGGCGAGCATCCGTAAGGATAAGGTTAAGCGTTGACAGGGGAAAGCACCGGCTCAGTATTGAGCTCCGAAAACAAGATCGATTGTGCCGACCTCGTTGGGTGATAGGGAAGGCCACTCAGCTTTATTGCGAAACCGCGAGCGATAAGGCTGACTCTCCGGAGTCGAAGACCTGGTGCATGTGCTGATGTCTTTTGTGCGGAACCCGGGGGATTCTGAAGGTAATCAGCCAAAGTTCTAGGCTGATTGGGCTGGGGAAATGAAGAAATAAGCTCAGCATCAATGTCTTCAGGAAGTCGGGCAAAACCATAGTAGTGAAGAAGCAAGCGAACAATGAGGGCAAAGAACATTGAAATCGGCGGAGTTTGTGGAGCAAAGGGTTTTGGCCGAGAGAAACTCGAGTCAACCTCCTGTGACCGGGGCGCAGAGCCTGGAAGGAACAGAGAGCGTACTGACGCGTAAATCAGCGCCGGGTGTCGATAACATGAGCTGGATAGGGTATGGAGAGAGGCTATACGATCATCTGGCAGATCTTCACACCCGACTACGGCAACATCGTTATAAGCTGCAACCGTCTCTAAGAGCGTGGATTACCAAGGAAAACGGAGCCCAGCGACCAATAGGCATAACGGCACTAGTGTGGTGCTTCATACAAATTGACGATGATAGCGTCTCGCCCGAAGGGAAGCCTGCTCAGGCCAGGATACTGCGTTGCAATGCTTGAAAAGGGCGAGCCATTCCCTGCGCATTGCATGGATTCCGTACTGGGCGCAGTCAACACAATGCCCTGGATGCCATCTATATAGCGGTTACCCAAAAGAGAGTGAGCTGGATCTTGGATGCGGACATCCAGGGCTTTTTCGATAACCTTGATCATGATTGGTTACTGAAATTTATCCAGCACTGGATAAGCGACAAGCGCATACTGAGATGGGTGGTGGTGCGGCGGGACTCTACGGCGACTCCAAATCTTGCATCAAAAATGATGATATGACAACCTAAGCTGAACATTTGCAAAACTCATCAGATATCAAGGAGCGCCGCTACGAGCGTGCCATTCACGTTGTAGCGTGATTCACCCATCGGGTGACTATGACTATCGAAGCTATCTTCATCAAAATCAGGAATCTGCTAATAGAATGGAGCGGTCAATTGATTTTTTAGGTTAAAATTTCTATTTCCGCCTAATTTCTCTACTCTTACAAGCAATAAACTAGTTGTGTCATTGGTGGGGCATAGCTATCTTAACGACGCTCCATATATGTATGTACAATTTGAGTGAGTGTCTTTCTTCGCTTCGGACTTTCGCTTTATATCCCCGCCCACATTGGGCGAGGGTTTACGCGAGTTTGCTAAAAGGTGAACCTAGCACCAAAGCCAAGAGATTCTAAATACAATCTTGCTTCAACACCCGCCGAAAGGTTGGGCATTAGGTAGTATCTGGCACCAATTGTAATTTCTGAATCATCACTATCTTCATCCTTACTCTTACCAGCATCATCAAAACTCCACTCTAGCTCCGAGTAAGCTTCTAACTGTGAAGTAACCATACCACGTACCCCTCCAGTGAGCGCAAAACCCACATCGTCATCATCCTTTCCGTGGTCGTAATTAATATCAACCTTGTAAATTGAGAACTGTAGGTTCGCACCCCAATTATCATTTAATGGATGAATATACCCAGCAAAAGCCCGAATATGATCAGCATCTTGATTATTCGCTCTAGCGTGAGTAAATCCACCTCCTACATAGAGATTGTTCATAAGCTGATAGGATCCCCTAAACATAAATCCATCTTCAGCTCCTTCAATTGTCGGTACGTAATAAGCCTCAACATAGCTATAGCTCAGATCACTAGCATGTAGTGGTGAAAAAGCCATCCCTGCCAAAGCTAAAAATACAATACCCGCCCTTTTTGTAACTATATTCCCATTCATCAATAACTCCTGTTCAAATTAAATAATTGAAATTTTTATGAAGGGAATATACCCTGCAAGAGAATTTTTGAACATCAGCAACAGACTAAAAAAATGCAGCTAAGAGGCGGTTTTGTGATGTCTGTCACGTTACCTTTAAGCAAGCAATCCATTATTATTTTCCTGTTTTTCAGATACATATGAATTTATGGATGGGCACTAGCTAGTGCCCATCCATAAATTGGATATTTTCAAAAAATAGCAAAAAGAACATAATGAGAACTATCATATAATCCATGATTCTCTTCAAAACTCAATTTTTTCTGTAGTTCTGCCTAATTTTCGATATTTTCAAATAATCCAGACATCCACTAAAAATAGCCCATACATAATAACATAAAGTAAACGTGGCTAAAATGACAATATCCTACCCTACCGATGACACGAGCCATTTTTTATTGTATGTAAAAGTAGAGAAATAAGGCAGAAATGGAGGTTTTGAGCATGAATTATCAGTTGAAGGACACAATCCCCCCAGCTATCGCCGATTACCATGATGGAATGGCGTGTTGCTAGACCAGCAACTGCTGACAAGATGCTAAATTAGTAGTTCTACGATAATTAAACTTTTCGCAAGTTGCTTTAAGAGCATTAACAGCACCGACCAGACCTCTGAATTGACTTTCGAACTTTTGTGTCATGTAGAGCCAGTTTTTGGGATCGATCTGCAATCGTTCCAGCATTGGAGGTTGCTTACTAGAAGTGAAGCCTCGCTTGTTTTCTAAGATCGCTCTACCAGTCCAATCAAGTTTTCGGTCATGTGCCAATATGTGTGTGCGATCTTCTGTGGTAGTAATGGCGGTATTATCTTCCAATTCAGCTTGGGGTGGGTAGTTGATAGCTGGACATGTTGGGCAAGATATTCAGCGTATTTGATTGGTTTTCTATTCCTTCATCCTGTCCTTCTCCCGGGAGGAAGAAGGGACGCATGAAGCTAGATTCTCTTCTCTCTTGGCATATGCATACTTGGCTAAAGCTTTGCTAGGGCACTTTATGAGTTGTTAAATGGAATAGGATATCAGGCAATGGGTAGGCCGAAAAAAGAGCGCTAGTAAAATATACAGGGACAGCCATAATATACAGAATATACAGGGACAGCCATTATTTAGCCAATTCAGAAAACGTTAATCTGCATTAATAAAAGTGCCCAATGACTATTTAGTCGGTAAATTATGCCATCGGAAGAGAGATCATCCGTTATTTGCCTGACTTGAGAGGACTATTGAGGAGAAACTGCTACTTTAAGGCGTAAGTGATCCTGCCAACTGAATTCCTTTGGCACTATGGTCACTAAGGTTCATTTGGTGAGGATTAGGTAGTAAAAGCGCGATAGAGTTGCGATGAAGAGCGAGTTAAACAAAACCACTTTCTGTCTAACGCCGCGCTATACTCTTTGATTGCTTCTCGTGTGCCAACGATGTTGTAGTAGTTTTTGTTGTAATTCTTAACAGTATCGAGCCAAGCCTCTGGATTGATATTGAGTCGCTCTAAGATAGGTGCCAACTGGGAAGGTATCGCGCCTGATTTATCATGTCTGATAGCCCGGCCAGCCCAATCGGTTAA
>JARRQF010000471.1:0-2975 GCA_037382065.1 Candidatus Thiodiazotropha sp.
CAGCTGGACCTTGATGGCCTGTTCTTCCTGGCAAGGCTGCAATGGCATGCCGAAGCCGGAATCGCACAGGAGTCGGAATGGTCAGAGTGTTATGACATTCTGGTTCAAGTGCTGAAGCGAAGGGCATTTACCCAATGGATCCAGGAGGAGCTGGATACGAATCTTGTACTCGGGCCGGGCTTTTTCGTGCACAATGAGCAACAGCAGATGCACAAAACCTGGCGGGCATCCTGGCAAGACCGTTACAACTGGCAAAGCAAACTGAAGGATCGCATCGGACAGCAGGAGAGGTTGTTTCAAGCGTACCGGGCCGCGATCAAGGCCACGCAAGAGGGCGTACTGCATGCTTGCATCACGGCTTGATCGACACGACTGATCGCAATGACAATCCCGCCGGGGATCTTCTCATTCCCCGGTCGTTTCTCCGCATAAATCGATATCATTTTCGGCGCAGCTTAGAATGCGATCGAAGCATTGAGGTGCTTCAACCCGTTTATTTTTTTAATAAGCGAGAGAACGAGGCGTCTCTCGCGGCTTTTCTGGAAGCCAGGCGAAAGGATTCTCTGCAAGCGCAGATCCGTCCTCATGACTCTGGTGTTGAGTGACTTAGACGAGGTTAGCTACTGCTGACAGGCTGGCATTCCGGGACTTCTTCGATACCCAAGATTTTGACAAGCCTGCTTGAGAACGAAGGCCGTACCGACTAGCCCTCTGAATCGACGATTAAAATTCTTCGTCAGATTATGAGTAGTGTTGTGGGTCGATTCGTCCTGATTGGCCCGGCGCGCCACGGATTCGTTGAGACAACGCATGAACCAATTGATGACTGAAAGTCGCTCCCTCCACTTCGACACCAGCTGACTCAACGCATCCCGCTCGGCGCGGGACGGGTTCTGACCGGATCGGTAGCGATCCACCAGAACCGAACCCTTGCACAGCTTTTGCCAGCGCTCGATCACCTCGTCCAAAGTCCAGTCCTTTGCGCGATCGCGATCGACGAACAAGACAAGGTGATAACGATTCGATATCAGGGTATAGTCACAGCAGTCATTCGAGAAATAGCTGGTAAGTTCTTTTAGTCTATCCTGTATCCATTGGCGTCGATACTCATAGCTTTGTTGGGTGAAAGGATCAGTGCCACAGAGAAAGATCCGTCGCACGCAACGGCTCATGTAGTGGTAGTAGGCGGTATCATCTAGGGAAACCAGCGCCTTCCTGGGCATGAGTATGACATCACTCCTTGATATCGGAAACATCGGTTAAGTATAGGTTAAAGGCTGACAGATTTGCCAGCTTGATGCGCCAGTTAGCTTGGGTGTCCGGGCAGCGTCCTCCGACATTTCCTCGAAGATGGTGGGTGAGGGCACGGTCGTCCGTTTGCAGATTCCCTGGCTGCATGTGTCGTTGATGGATTCATAAGTTAACAGTTCTTTGATTGGTTGGAAAAGAGTTGAAAACTCGGTTGAGTTTGTTTAGTCTTTTTAAAAACTGATCAGTGAAGTGAGTCATAATGATCAATTTGTATGGATGCTCGCGTACGTCTCGCCTGATTCGATGGCTCCATTCGTCTGAATATCTCTTGGTTGGCATTCTGTGCTTTTGTGTCAGTGTGTAGGCCTGTGTTGTTTTATTTGGCGAGCCCCTTATTTGGTAATATTGCGCTCAAGATCAAGCGGGAAGTTTCATGTCCGTGATCAAGTGGTGTGATTTCAGTCGCAGCCAGGGTGCTGGCATCCTGAGGCCGGCAACGTGACCGCCACATTGGGCGCCATGGTGAACAGGCTTCTGAGCATAACCTTGTCCAAACGGTTCTATAGAATATTGCTACAGTCCAGAAAGTTGGTTGTTCCGCAGTGAAGAATGCTCTGTATTTAAATGTTTTCTGCCCAATAACCTCGAGTTAAAAACATAGAGTTCACAGAATAAGGATGATTTCGTGAGATATATATCTTGTAGTTATAATTTTATTTTAGCGCTACTGCTGATATGCGGGTCTAGCGGTTTGTTTGCTGATGAGCAAGTTGTAGAAGATCCGGTTGGTCAATTCGAGCATATCGTTGACGCAGAAAATAAAGAGCAGGCATTGGAATTATGTTTGCAAATTGGTTCAAGATATACTGAAAACCCCTATTGTCGGCATGCGAGTTATACGTATTCATATTCAGGTGGATATTGGCGAGATTCAAGTAAAAAATCACACCATGTAACTGTTTACTATCCGAGATTCTTTGCGGAATTTAACAAGCAATGCACAATTTCATTTGAGGGTAATCCATGTGATCCTGCGACGGGCACAAAACAGCAAATGGAAACAGACTATAAAAATTCTAATAATTCTCTCGAGGTAAAGCGTTATTATAAATCAACAGGCGCCGGGGATGGCTTTAATGATCTTGGTCCGCACTGGCGTCACAATCATTCGCGGAAACTGAACGGATACAAAGCACCTGACACAAAGTACCACGATCAATTGGTTTCCAATCTCTATTTCATGCCTGACCAAGCGTGTCATGAAGGATGGAATGATATTCAGCAAAAAGAAGGTGTGTTTTCTATATTGAATGATTCATATTCAGTATTTGAAGATGGGTTATGTAAGGTAAAGATAAATGATTCTGTTGTTGCTGTTCTTCTGATAAAAAACACCTTAAACAGTAGAGCATATTTTGGAGTTAATGCTGAACTCATGTCGGTAAATCTTGAGAATGGAAGTGTAAATATATTTAAGGGTGACGATGGAGAATGGAGTTCTGTGTATCCGTCAAGCGAGTCTCTTTCGAAACTAGGCGATATCTGGACCTTGCGAACCAGGGGAGGGCAAATTGAAAAGTTTGATGAGGATGGTAGGCTCATTAGTCGATCAAACATGGGACAAATAACACGCTACTCCTACAATGTTGGAGGACGTTTAGAGGTAGTGGCTGGACGGTTTGGAGATAGACTAGTCTATCATTATGACGAACTCGGTCATCTGG
>JARRQF010000472.1:0-2968 GCA_037382065.1 Candidatus Thiodiazotropha sp.
TCATCCGCGTTGTTGCGCGCCTTGGAAAGGGAGAAGCCATTCCCGGCGGCACGCGCCTAGCGGCTAACCGCTTAGCGTCACGCTATAATCGTCAATTTGTATGAAGCACCACACTAGTATTAGCTTGGTATGTTCTATCTTATTAGTAAGGGGGAGTGGACAGGATAGTCAGCAGGGTATCTCCTGGTTAATACAGGCTCCTGTCAGGCTGCGAATAAACTGAGTCAGATCTATCTTGCGAGGAAATAGGTTGAGCAAAATGAAGCAGAGAGCATCGAATGGCTGGAAGTTGCTACCATGATTGCTGAACAGAATTCAGGGGAGGCTGAGGATGGGTGTGCGTAACTCACCTTTCAGGTTATGAAATTCAGTGATTTCGGCTTTAAGGAAAATCCCTTTGCCATAACCCCCAATCCTCGCTATTTTTTCCTTAGTCGTGGACATGAAGAGAGTCTTGCGCACCTGATTTATGGCACCGGCCCTAATGGCGGGTTTGTCCTGCTGACCGGTGAAGTGGGTACTGGCAAAACTCTATTACTGCGTAGCTTGTTGGAACAGAAGCTTGAAGATGTGGATGTTGCGCTTGTACTTAACCCACGCCTTTCGCGGCGCGAGTTTCTTGCCACAATATGTGATGAATTGGGTGTTGAATACAAGGGGCCTCCCTACTCATTGAAACATCTCAGCGATGTTCTTGCTAAGAAGCTACTGGAGACCCATAGCAAGGGTAAACATACTGTGCTGGTGGTGGATGAGGCGCAGAATCTCAGTCCTCGGGTGCTGGAACAGGTGCGCTTGTTGACCAATCTGGAAACCTCGCAGCATAAGCTGCTGCGTATTATTTTGGTTGGCCAGCCCGAGTTGGTGCAGATGTTGGCGCGCAAGGAGTTACGTCAGGTCGATCAGCGGATTACAGCACGCTACCATCTATTGCCATTGAATATCGATGAAACGCGTGCCTATGTTACCCATCGACTCGCTGTAGCGGGAGTGCGTGAAGACCTTTTTACTTCTTTAGCCATTCGTTTATTACACTACTTTTCTGGTGGTGTGCCACGTTTGATTAATATTATTTGCGAACGCACATTATTGGCTATTTATACGACGGGAAAGCAGCGGGTTACCGCTCATTTTTTGTGGCAGGCTGTACGTGAAGTAAAAGGAGTAAAATACAAGCAGCATAAGTACTTAGGTATTATTATCGGTTTGGGGCTAGTGCTAGTGCTGGTGGTTGGTGGTTGGTTCTGGTTTGATCAAAGCCAATCGGTTGGAAGCAATGATCGATTGACGCCAGTTCAACAAAAACCGGAAATCACTCACCAATCTGTAGCAGAAGAGAAAAAAGAGACCAAACCTGTGTCTCCAGCCTCCACGGTTTCGAAGAGCATGAAGAAAGAGCCTGAGCCAGTCTCTGCGGATAAGAAGGCGCCCCCTCTTAATAAGCCACCTGCTGCAATACCCTCTGAATCGACTTCGTCATCGCAGCAGTCCTCTGAGCAGGCGACTCCAGAAGAGATCAATCTGCAGAGATTGTTTTCTCAGCCACAAAATAGTGTAGCGATCTATCAGCTGTTACTCCAGCAGTGGGATAGTTCGGTTAGCTTGAAGAAATCAGAGCCTCCCTGCCAGCAGGCTTCCAACTATGGGTTGCGTTGCCTGCAAGATAGTGCAAGCTGGGAGAGCTTGATGCGGCTTAATCGTCCCTTTTTAATCAGTTTGGAGCAGGAGGGGAAGAAGCGTCTGTTAGTATTGACTCATGTCGATAATGATTGGCTTTTGGTTCATACTGGTGAGGAGCAAGGTCTGCTGCGCTTTGAGCATCTCAAACCATATTGGAAGGGTGACTTCGTGATGTTGTGGCGTCCGGCGACAGAGGTAACACTGATCGGCAATGGTTCAACCGGTGAAGCGGTTACTTGGTTGCGTCAGCGTCTGCACTTGGCAGATGGAAAGCCACTGTTAACGGTAGCGGGGGTGGACCGTTTCGATAGTACTGTAAAAGCTCGGCTAAAAGAATTTCAGCGTCATCAAGGTTTACTGGATGATGGTATTGCTGGTCAACAGACCCAGATTCATCTGAATAATCTGACCTTGCCTAAAGGAACTCCAACCCTGATCTCTTCTCCTGGCCAAGGTGAGAATTAGATGTCTTTGATTTTGGAAGCGCTGAAGAAAGCTGAGCGTCAGCATAAGCTTGGTGAGGTACCAGGTATCTCTGGTCATACCCCGGAACGCCAAGCCAAAAGAAGCGGCTGGATGGTTTGGGTATCGATGGCTCTGTTTGCCGCCGTTATGCTTGGTGCCGGACTCTATCTGGGTGGCTTACAGACCAAGCCGCAAGTGCAACCAGCAACGCCACCAGCAGCGCCACCCATACCTCAAACCGAGCAGGCATCTCAGCATGAGGGTGAATTGAGTGAAAGGCCACAACGCCCCCTATCCACTAATACGCCGCCACCTGGGCCTGTAAACACCGAAAATGTCTCCTCGCCATCCACTATTGCTGAACCACAACCGGCTAAGGTTGAGGTTGATAGCACGCCGCCACCAGAGCCACCCCCTCCACAAGCAATACCCTTGAATGAAATGCCGAGTGGTTTCGTGTCTAATCTGCCTGCTATGAATATTGACATTCATAGTTATGATCCTCGCCCAGCAAATCGTTATGTTTTAATAAATATGGAGAAATACCATGAGGGAGACTACCTGGCGGAAGGACCTCAGTTAATCGAGATTCAACCAGATGGGGTGATCATGGAACACATGGGTGCAAGATTTATATTGCCGATTAACAATAACTGATGTTTATAGAGGGAAAGGTTAACTATAGTCAGGTACCACCTCCAAAGGGTGCTAGTGTGGTGCTTCATACAAATTGACGATGATAGCGTCTCGCCCGAAGGGAAGCCTGCTCAGGCCAGGATACTGCGTTGCAATGCTTGAACCTAAAAAAATCAGTTGACCGCTC
>JARRQF010000473.1:0-2959 GCA_037382065.1 Candidatus Thiodiazotropha sp.
CATCCGCGTTGTTGCGCGCCTTGGAAAGGGAGAAGCCATTCCCGGCGGCACGCGCCTAGCGGCTAACCGCTTAGCGTCACGCTATCATCGTCAATTTGTATGAAGCACCACACTAGATCGCATATGTCCGCTAGGTGTCACGCAGCAACCGCCTTTCAGCACCATCTGGTTAGACATGAATTTGCCATTGTATTCCCCCATCGTCCCCGCTAAGGGTTTAAAGCCTGGATAGGCTGAGTAGGGAGAAGCCGTCCAGGCCCAAAGATCGCCATACCACTGCGCCTTATCGTCTGCGGGTCCGGGGTGGAGCTGGTCACTATCGGCAAAGTTTCCGCTCACCGGCAGTTCGCTTAACATGCTCTCCAGTTCGCTCTCCAGAGGTAACCGTTTACCTACCCAGCGTGCATAGGCATCAGCTTCGTAGAAACTAAGATGGCATACCGGTTCCTGGAGGTTAAGCGGACGAAGCCCACCCAGAGTAAACTGCATCCAGGTATCACCTCTCTGCTGCCAATAGAGTGGATGGTGCCAATCCTCCCGCTGCAGCAACGCCCATCCATCGGAGAGCCAGAGTGCTGGATTTTTATACCCACAGTCCACCATAAAGGCCATGTATTCTTCATTGGTGACAAAGCGATCCGCCAACCTGTGGTCTTGTAGCAGAACGTCATGTCTTGGGGTTTCATTGTCATAAGCGAACCCATCGTCAATTCGACCTATCTGCTTGATGCCTCCCTTGCGGTCGAGCCATCCCATCTCCCGGCCGCTACTGGAGGGCAGCTTTAGGTCATCACGGTAGGCTGGATAGAGAGGATTAACTGAAAAATTGTGTTTGACATCCATCAATATCAATTCCTGATGTTGCTCCTCATGGTTAAGTCCAAGAATCACCCGAAAAGTCAGCGCCTGCCAATCTGATTCACTAATCTTCTCCATCAACTGCCGCATAGCATGATCGACATAGTATCGGTATTGGTAGACCTCATCGACTGTCGGGCGTGATAACAACCCCCGGTTCGCTCTTGGCTGCATCTGACCATGGGTGTAGTAATAGCTATTGAAAAGATAATCATAGTCAACGTGGAAAGCCTTATAATCATGCTTAAAGTAGTGCAATACAAAGGCTTCGAAAAACCAAGTCACATGGGCCAAATGCCATTTTGGCGGACTGGTCTGAGCAATGGACTGAATCTGGTAATCGTCAACCGCAAGGGGGGCGCAAATCATCTCTGTGCAACCGCGCACACGAGCATATTCTGCAATCACCGACTCTCGACTTGAGGTTATGACAACACTGGTATCCATAATGTATTCCCATTTGCCCTTTCAGGTGGTCACTCCAGCGACCCTCCTGCATAGGCGATGCCAGTCAAGTGGGTCATTTCATGGTCAAAGGTAGTCAGATCACCACCCCATACCAGCCCTACTTCAGGCCAGACATTGAAGCGGTGTTGTTTTTCAGATGAATCGTAGGCGCTGATCCCTGATTTATCTGTAGCAGCTTAGTCGGGACCAACGTCAATAGCAAAAAACCATATAACAAACATGGGTATTTGTGAAATTTTTATTAATTGCCAGACACGACACAACTTTGCCTAGAGCTAGGGTAAAAAAGTTGCCAGCTTATCGTGATTCTGGCAATGTGTTTCCAATAATCAGAAATCCATCATGGAGTGATGCCATGCTTGGCCTGTCGCCAAGCCTTGTCGCACAGCAGCTTCCCAATAACAACTATGTTGCAATACTTAAAGATGAAACCGGTGTTTCTGTCAGCTTGGTTACGTAACCCCCTGCAAGTGGGTGCCGTGGTTCCCAGCAGTGAAGTACTAACCAACGCCATGGCCGCTCAGATTAGCCTAGGTTCCGGACTGACTGTAGAGTTAGGGGCTGGAACAGGTGCTGTAACCTCTGCTCTGCTAACCCGGGGGGTCACATCAGACCGCTTGATCGTGGTGGAAAAGGATCATATTTTAGCTGGCAAACTGGCTCTAAAGTATCCTGAATTAACAGTATTGCAAGGTGACGCTGCTCGTTTGCAACAACTGCTCAGACAATCAGAACTAGGATTGGTGGATAATGTAGTTTCTAGCCTGCCCCTACTGAGCATGCGCAGCCATACGAGGATACGGGTGCTATCAGGAATCTTCAATAGCCTGCAACCTGAAGGCAAGCTTGTGCAGTTCACCTACTCTCCCAGACCCCCCATTCCAGATCGTCTTGCATCTTCTCTTAGAGTGGCAGGAAAGCGTATCGATCTAATCATATGGAATCTCCCACCTGCTCATGTATGGGTCTATAAACACATCTCGTCAAACGCTTAACCAAATCGGCGTTTTTCTTAAAACCACATGCCACTTCTGGTGGCGTGCGCCTTGGAAAGGGAGAAGCCATTCCCGGCGGCACGCGGCTAACCGCTTAGCGTCACGCTATAATCGTCAATTTGTATGAAGCACCACACTAGGTTATGGCCAAAGATGAGTTGCGCACTGTTTTCTACACCACTCTGGCAGCGATCCCAGCGGGACGCTATTGCAGTTATGGTGACATGGCCAAGCTTTGCGATGTCCATGTGCGTCAAGTGCTGGCTTGGCTGCGCAGCCTCCCCGCAGGCAGCGACCTGCCCTGGTATCGTCTGATCACCAGCCAGAGACGTATTGCCGACTATCCAGGCAATCAGAAGCAACACCGCCTGCTTGCCGAGGAGGGGCTGATCCCCAAGGCCAATGGCCGATATCCACAACATCTGAGATGGCCAGACTCTTGAACCTAAAAAAATCAGTTAACCGCTCCATTCTAATAACAGGTTTCTGATTTTAAAGAAAATAGCTTCGATGGTTATGGTCACCTACTGGGTGAATCACGCTACAACGTGAATGGCACGCCTGTGGCGGCACATGGATGTGCAGGAGCGACCCTTGCCCTGTACCACCACAAACGCACCCTTCACGCTGCCCAACGG
>JARRQF010000474.1:0-5378 GCA_037382065.1 Candidatus Thiodiazotropha sp.
ATGGCTCGCCCTTTTCAAGCATTGCAACGCAGTATCCTGGCCTGAGCAGGCTTCCCTTCGGGCGAGACGCTATCATCGTCAATTTGTATGAAGCACCACACTAGACTCACGAACCTTACGTGGAATAGAACCATGCCTCTCCGACACATTTCTATCATACTAGTTGTCAGCCTGTGCATGTCATCCGCTAGTTATGCTGACTACTATTCTAAAACACGCAGCAACCGGCAGATGGCGGCCACGACCTGCAATGACTACCGAGAAAACAACCGCTTACCCTGCTTTGTTTCACGTACCAAATGCCCCAGAGGGTTTGAGCTCATTCAAAGCTTCAGCGATCACCGGGGAGCGTCATTCGTTGCCTGCCGTGATTCTCGCCATGAGCGTCCCCCACACCTCAACCATTCAAGGTGGGTCAATAGAGATAAACTGCTGCTTTTCTCCCCTACAACTCGATAAAATTGCCATTTTTCGTAGTGAGGCCCTTTCCAGCGGCTGTTTTACTGACTGTCAGCAGATTTATTGCTCAGCCAATGAACAGCTCGATCATTGGGCAGACCCGAACGCCCCCATCTCAATCCATCTATTACATCAACTCGCTCATGTGGAACGTTGTGAAATCCTGGGAGGACGGAATCGCTTTGTCCTTGCTTGGCTTAAATATGTGCCAGAGGAAGTACTTACCAACCTTAAACAAGGCAACCCCATTGATACAGACCAATTACAGTACACCATGTATGTGGAAGGACATACAAAAAATCGCTCTGAAAGCATCTGCCATCACATCCACTGCGTCCAGGAGTGAGGCGGAACACTCAGCCTCGCTACAACAGTGAACCTACTAGAAACCACAATAATTGGCTGCCCCTACTGCGGTGAAAACATCGAGATCCTGGTTGATCGCAGTATGACAGAGCAATCCTATATTGAGGACTGTTCCGTCTGTTGTCGCCCAATCACCCTGGAACTCACTGAGGGCATGCAGCAGAAACTAAACATCATCGCTAAGCGTGATGACGAGTGAAATCCCCTATCAACCGACCTACATTGTATTAGTTTTTTGCAGCGCCGCAGTCAATGCCTCCCAGGATTCCTCATCTACCTCCCGATATACTGCAGAGATAAATTGAACTCTGAAATTTTAGGTTAAAAACGTGACTGTAATCTCCACCCCAATTAGAGCGCTGTAATATACTTTTTAACCACTCTGGAACTTTCAGCGAATCGCCCCATGACCACAAGCACCAGTAAGAAAAAAGCATCTACCAACCCGACTAAATCCAAAAGAACGGGCACAGCGCAGAAGAGCAGTCCATCTGATGCTACTGATCAAACAGCAGCTCAAACCGAAAAAAAGTCATCCGAAAGCCGAATACTGCCTGGCTTGATGCAGGGGTTACAGTCTGTCTTTGACAAGATTCACAAAGACAATCAAGTTCGCGACGAGCACCAAGACAAAATCATGGAGGAGTTCAGCGAACGACTGACACAGGCCTTCAAAGAGACTCATGCTGAAGCTGAAGAGCGGGAGAAGCTGCTGCAGGAAAGATTGGATGCCATCGAAAAAGAGCAGACCTATAAGATTCAGCGCATCAAGCTTTTCTCTCTACCTGCTACTCTGATTGCCATCGCCGCATTAATCTATCTTTTCCATGTAGTGAATGTGATGGATCGATCCATGACCAGCATGTCCTCAGACATGCGCCAGATTCAAGGCCATATTGCATCCATTAGCCAGGACACCCAAGCTATGGCACATGGCGTCACCGAGATGACTCAGCAGATAACCGAAATGACTCAGCAAATGACCCAAATGAACGGCAACATAGAAGCGGTTTCAGAGGAAGTTAAAGGAATGAACGCTAATATGATCAATTTAAATCAAAATGTGGGCATAATGACTCGTGACGTTGGCAATATGTCTCACACAGTCAGCCCTGTGATGAACGGTATGCGGAACTTTATACCGTAGAGAAGCAGAGCGGCCAGGATGAAGGATTATCAAATTACGATAAGCTTAACCATCACCAAAACTCGTCCCTACCCGTTTGGCACTCAGTACCCAAGGGTGATCTGGCGGCACTAATTTTTTATAGCCAGCCACATCCACCAGTGGCACAGGAATAGCCAGATCGTTTCTGGAAGCCACCATCACACCAAACTGGCCATCCGAAATCAGATCTGCACAGGCAGTACCCAGGCGAGTAGCCAACAGCCTGTCCGCCGCTGATGGGGTACCTCCCCGTTGCAGATAACCGAGTATGGTGACCCGTGACTCCAACCCCGTCAGCTCTTCAAGCTGCCGCGATAAAGTTACCGTATGGTTGGCATAGCTCGCCTCTAGCTCAGCCAACTCTACCTTCAGCTGTTTTCGCTCTTTCTTATCCTCTGCCTTGAGTTTCTTTTCACGCAATCTTTGCAACTGTTTGGCTTCATCCCTCGGCAGTGCCCCCTCAGCCACGGCAACAATACTGAAGGGCTTTCCTCCCACAGCGCGGCCTCGAATCGCTTCCGCGACACTCTCAATATCGTAGGGAATCTCCGGCAGCAAAATCACATCGGCACCCCCAGCCACCCCAGACCCCAACGCCAACCAGCCAGCACGATGCCCCATAATCTCAACCACGATAATCCGATGGTGGCTATGCGCGGTACTATGCAGCCGATCAATGGCATCAGTCGCTATGCCTAAAGCGGTGTCAAATCCAAAGGTAATATCGGTATGTGCCACATCGTTATCGATGGTTTTCGGCAGTGTAATGACATTTAAACCCTTTTCCATCAACTGCAAAGCATTCTTTTGCGTACCCCCACCACCAATACAAACCAGGGCATCCAGGTGATGAGCCTGGTAATTTTTAACAATGACATCAGTCATATCCTGACGCTTACCGTTGAAATTCATCCGGTGCGGTTTCTCCCGACTCGTGCCAAGAATAGTGCCACCTTGAGTTAGGATGCCCGAAAGCATGACGCGGTCCAATTGCAGGGTACGATTTTCAACCAGGCCTCGGAAACCATCGCGAATACCAATAACCTGCATATCGTAGTAGCCCGAGGCGGCTTTCCCCACCCCACGAATAGCGGCATTCAGCCCAGGACTATCGCCACCCGAGGTCAAAATTCCGATATGTTTGGTCATGAAGACTCCTTACCGCTTCGAGTAGTGTAGCTTTTCTTGACATCCTCCCCGGCATACATGCCGGAGATTCCTGATTAAACCGCCCGTCAATCAGAAGCGAATCTCTAGTGTGGTGCTTCATACAAATTGACGATGATAGCGTGACGCTAAGCGGTTAGCCGCTAGGCGCGTGCCGCCGGGAATGGCTTCTCCCTTTCCAAGGCGCGCAACAACGCGGATGATCGCCCGAAGGAAGCCTGCTCAGGCCAGGATACTGCGTTGCAATGCTTGAAAAGGGCGAGCCATTCCCTGCGCATTGCGCCTTGTCTCCTGGCCTGAGCAGGCTTCTATCATCGTCAATTTGTAGAAGCACCACACTAGTACCGATCAATCCAACCACTGAATAGCACTTGGGTGCCGAACCCTTATTCGCTGTGCCCCTTTGTGCTGGTAGATCCAGCCTCGTACTTCAAGGCGCTCTCCGACTAATGATTCAGGGTCATCAATCTTAAATGCGGCCCAATCTTTCCTGGTAATGCGTAATGCTAAACCACCTTCCAGATTTAGCCAGACAGCACTGCGGCTCTGACCAACTCGTACAATACGCCCTTCAAGGTGATAAAATCCGGCCTCCTTGCCTCGCAGTTCAGCAGCATTCGTCAGTGGAGTGGCCCATACTCCGAGTTTGGCATCTCGAGCCTTTGATTCGGCATCGAAATAGCAAGTCAGATTACTTATATTAGGGGGCACCGCGATAGCATACCCCATACCCTGCTGCAACAGCAGACGTGCCATATTATGGCCATCGCGATCAGAGATATGTGCCAACTGCCGACCATAGCGGTCTTGGCGTTCTTTACCAGAACAGATATGAATCAGGCCACCACTACGATCAACCAGTTTCTGTAGATAATCTCGAGCAACCCTGGCACCTGGTTGGTCTTTCCCTCCCTGGTGTCCAAGCTCAGGTGTATTGATTCCGATTAGGCGTATACGCTGACTATTTTTTAGTACCAGGGTATCACCGTCGACAATCCTACTGACTTTGTAGAGTTTTCCACGGCAAGGCAGACAGCCATCGGCAATGGCTGAATGTGAAGTTACAAATGAGAGTAGGGCAGATAGCAAAAAGGCCCCGCAGAGCAGGGCCTTTTTGTGCGTCTGTATATTCACCAGCAGCTACATCACATTAACGTGTGGCTGAAAGGGAATTTAGCGGTTGTACTTCTTGCGGAACTTATCTACCCGACCTGCCGTATCAAGCATTTTCTGCTTACCGGTATAGAAAGGATGACAAGAAGAGCAAACCTCGATATGGACCTCTTCCTGACACAATGTGGAACGGGTGACGATTTCGTTGCCGCAACTGCATACAACTTTAGTGTCCTCATATCGAGGATGAATGTCCGATTTCATGACTGACTCACTCGTGAGAAAATAACCATTAAGATACCTACCATGTCAGCAGGCAAGACGCTAAATGATAGGCTAAGATACTCTGTAAGGCAAGTATTAAACCTCAACACCTCTGCGAGAGGGAAATGCCACAACAACACGACCACTTACATCAGGCTGAAGCTGACGCTCTTCAAGCTTGAAATATTGTAGATGCCACTGCAACCCTCGAGGCCCTACTAAACTATCCCACATGAGACTCGATATCCTCAGGCAAGCACTGAGAGGTGATCGGTTTTTGCGCTCTTGATCAATACGCCACTGTAACCGACGCATCAGTATCTGTCTCTCATCAGGTAAAGAATTGATAAAACTATTGATGACCTCTTGTCTTATGCCCTCGAATTTTTTTGGGTCGTTTTCTGCCAAATTGAGCAGACGATCAAAATCAAGGTTTTGGTGGTCAAACTTTGTCATCAGTAACTCTCCTGCAATCCATGGCCAAAAAAATATCACATCATGATGGGGAGTGTCTCAGATGAAAATTCCCAAATATCGACACTAGAGCTGCCTATTTATTTATACTTCGTTTAAATACAATGAGTTACACATAAAAACATTGAGATGGCAAGATTTTGACCCACCCCCTCCCAGATATAATTCCTGTGCGCAGCAGCACAGTTTGGATAATCTTATCGAGACACACAGCACGCTCACGCTATCCTAAATCTTTCTCCCGGATATCTAACGAGATTGATTTAACCTAAAAAGATCAGTTGGGCAGCGTGAAGGGTGCGTTTGTGGTGGTACAGGGCAAGACGCAACGACGCGGAATAGCCCGCTATTCCAAGGAGTTGCAACG
>JARRQF010000475.1:0-2950 GCA_037382065.1 Candidatus Thiodiazotropha sp.
CTGGCCATCAATGTAATAGTGAATATTGACATCTGTATCATTTTTCTTGCTTATCCATATACGATACGTATGCCAATTTCCTGGATTGGAAACGCGGGTCTTTTTATTCTGCCAGCTACCAGTATACGTGTTCTGCCAGTTCTCATTGCTCCCTTTGAATTCCATAATGTCGCTTTCGGGTGGCCAGCTATCTGCACCCGCCAGCCAGAAGGCGGGCCAGGTGCCTCGAGACGTTGGCACCTGTATGCGTGCTTTGATTTCATAGTTGGGATATTGTTCGTTGATTACAACTTTGTGCTTTGCGTGAATAGCTCCCGAGTGGTAGCGAATGGGTAAATAAGGGTCAGAACTACTGTTTCCTTCGTTCCAGGCAATTTTTGACGCTTTTAATGTGAGGACGCCATAATTTAGGTAAATGTGATTGTGATCGGATGAACTACCGTACATTCTAGCGGTGCCGTTATGGTCCGAGCCCCAGGGGTATAGATAATTCCAGGTTGAATCAAAATTTTCGTAGCTGTTGAACGAATCGCCATCGATAATTGTCTCCCAATCCGCAACGGCTTTACCATAAATTAGAAATTCACCCAGTAGAGTGATAAAAATGAATTTAAACAGCATACTGAACTTAGGAGTAAAGCCTTTAATTTTAAATATTAAATAATTATTATCAGTCATATTTGTCACCCTGGATAACTAATCGCTAAAACTAAAAATCCACCAAACCGCCCCCTCAGCACCACACATCTACACTTGATATGACGCCTAATCGGTGTGCGATGATATTTTCCTTTCGATACAGTTTCTTTATTTCTGAAATCTATAAGAGGTCCGTTTACACAATATTCAATCTGGTTCAGTGTGAAGTATAAGAAGAATAAACACAAGACCAGAGTTAGACCCTTAAATTGGACTGCACGATAATTGCATCCTCGGGCTATGCCGCCTCCCTCTCGGCGACTTGTTAACACACTGTCCGGCGGCTGCCTGTCAAGCGACTGATACCGGCATTTACTTTTGTAGAAGGCAAAGGTACCAGCCTAGCAACGTACGAGCGTGATCGATACTCACATAGTCTTTCAGGTACACTTCCTCGTACTTCGCACTGCGCCAGAGCCGCTATGCGAAGACATTACCGATCCAGCGACCCTTGCCGTACATGCTGATTTGGATGTCATACCGTTTCAGGGTACTCGTAAACTCCTCGCTGGTGAACTGGCTGCCTCGATCGGCGTTGAAGATCTCGGGTGCGCCATAAAGCAGTTGTTTCTTCCACTCGGTAATCAGGTTTGCGTGTATATCGAACTTATCGACAAACTCCGCTATGGTCAGGTCACTCTTAATTGCCGTTAGGGCTACCTTTGACTTAAACTCAGGCGCATGGATATGTCTCTTTCGTCTCATTGCCTATCTTCATTGTGTATTGCTTATGATGAAGGAAAGCAGTTATCTTCGTCCAGCTACTGTCTAATCAGAGGAGGCCACCTCTCTGTGCGAACCGCATCAACGACAGTTCACGAACATCAATGATGCGGTTCGTACAGCTCACCAAATCCTACGTAATCTGCTCATACCGTACGTTACGAGTTGACTCTTGGAGAGTTAAGGAAATATTTAAATAAAATTGTAAAAGAATTAAAAAGTGTGCGTTAGCCGGCGGACTTCTTGGCTGCTTAGCGCCTCGCCCCAGAGGAAACGTGCGACTCCAATGGGAGAATCGACGTACACGCACAAGGAACAGCATGTAACTGTCCTTGCACTTAGTACTTGCTTTTGCTCGAACTACTCTACCTTTGTCACACTGCCAACTGCGATATCGCAAACTGCAGGAGTAGTTATTTCATCCGCATGCCACCTGTAGACCAATTCATTAGCGGATTGATCTGTTAGCTCAACAATACCCTGGTCACAACAACCCTCTCCGAAAGTTATCGTCTCCCTGAAAGTTAATTGTGCATCGCTTTCCTCTAACAGAGTTAGCGTTCCGCCACAACTCAATGAAGGGTACTCTATGAGCTGCTCATCTAGCTTGAGATCAATGCGTATGGTCCATGATATTCCTGGTTGCTGACCCTCGCCTTCCCAGACGCCCAACTTACCGGCCAGACCACCGCCTATCGGCGGCTCTGACTGGTTGCTCAGTTGATCAAGTGTATTTTGCAAATGAGCTATCGCCTGATTGGCATCGACAAGTGTCGTGCACGATGAATTCTGCTGACCTGCATTCGCAACCAGATTGGAAACTTTTGAATCAAAATCAGGATCTTCGAAATCGATTTCCATACCGGTGGCCGCGAGCAGCGCCTCACCGCTGATGGTAATACCGTTTTCGGGATCACAGTCCTGATCTAGTGATTGCAAAAGCCTGGCCATGTTGACCACACCCGTATGGTTAATATCCTCCACCCCTGCCAGCTCCAGCGGGGTTAGGATATGCGCTGCTGTAACGGCGGGAAATTCCAGGTCGCCCAAGCCGAAGACAACCGTCTCACCAGCCAAGTAGGTGAATTCACCATTTGCGTTGGTAACACCGCTTCTTGATTGAGTGTAGTATGTCAAACCTGCGCAGGCACTATCTAGGAATCGTCCTGTCAGGACTTCCTCGTCCGACGAACCTCCAGATCCTCCCCCGCATCCGTTAATCAGTAACAATCCCAAAATACCAAAACCTTGTATCTCCCGAACCCGAACTTTCAATGTCAATCCCCTTGCTAATTTGACCCCAAAATTACAATAGTAGTTATACTTTGCAGTTTTACAACCTACATATATACGTATCTTTACGGCGGTCACCTACAAACCACAGCAGATGCGCGGGTTGGTCTGCATTATTTTAGGTTTGATTCCCTTTTCTGATACTTTTTTGCTGCAGCGATGCGTTCTGCGATTGACGTGTACCCCGATGATTCCGGTGTTTGAGCCATTTTTGCGTGTACCGGGTTCAAATCCA
>JARRQF010000476.1:0-5615 GCA_037382065.1 Candidatus Thiodiazotropha sp.
CAATGCGCAGGGAATGGCTCGCCCTTTTCAAGCATTGCAACGCAGTATCCTGGCCTGAGCAGGCTTCCCTTCGGGCGAGACGCTATCATCGTCAATTTGTATGAAGCACCACACTAGTATTCTTACCCCTCCCCCTCAATGCTCCAATTCTTTGGAGAATGAGGAGGGGTGAAATGAATGGATAGGCGTAGAAGTCTACAATGCCCGCCTTGATTTCATCTTTATTATGGTGCTGTCGATGAAGGTCCAGGTGGTTGAGAGAATAACTTCTTCATAATGCCGAGATCTCCAGCATTTACTAAGCCATCACCATTAAAGTCTGCATTAATGTCAAATTCAGATTGCGTGTCATTGGTAAACATCTTCAGTTTAAATAAACCCAAATCAAGTGAATTTATTAAGCCATCATTATTAAGATCAGCGTCACATACATTACCAAATCCGTCCCCATCTGTGTCACGTTGAGAATTACCCCCAGAATCTGGGATAAGGGGCCCGTTAGCATACAGAACGCAGTTATCTTTATAATCTGGGATGCCATCTTCATCACTATCCTGAGGATATAGGTCTGGTATTCGGTCGCTTCTATATACCTCTATCCGAGCATTAGGAGTTAACGAATTGTAGATTGCAACTTCAAATACTTTTTCAGTAGGACTATTTCTATCAACTTCTATAATTCTAGCGTGAGAATATCCTAAGCCAAGAGAGTTACTGTTTTCGTTACCAAGAACCGTTGTACCTCCAGACGTAATGAGTGTGTTACCCGTTTTTTGCAATGAATCGGCATCTCCGATAAATGGCGAAAAGAAATACTGGTCGATATTGGCGCCATATTCCCAAACTTGTCGCACCTGCATGTTATCTTCATCAATCGCATATTCAACAGCACGGCTGTAGTTCTGATTATCTGGAATTTTTCGTATTCCAGTGAATGGACTTGTTTTGTAGTTACCGTTATCGAATAGGAGTAGTGTTCCTGAGGGCGTGATCATGGGAGCATGCTGATGATACTGCCATTCGAATGGTGAGCCAATAGGTGTAAGAAGAAAAGGTTGAAATTCTTCTGGCCAGTTATCATGATTTCCCAAAATCCATTTTAGATTACCAGTTGCTCTTGAGAACTTGATAACGGCATCTTGATGGCGTAATGAGACGATTATCGAATCGTCATGTGGATCATATAGTACTGCGTTGGCATGCGCCCAATCGTAATCACCTAAAAACAACACCATTGAATTAATTCCAATGCGAGTAGGGTCAAGCATATCTGTCAGTCGCCATTTATTTATAAGGCTGCCATCAGATGAAAATTCAACCACTGGATTATCCTGAATGCTTGCAGTTTGTGTTGCAGCGTCTGGGTTTGTATGGCTTCCTGGAAAGTTATCAACAACTATACTTTCTTTGGATAAGCTAAGAAAGGTTCCGTTAACTGTGGTAACCAAATCATGGTGTAATAAGGCACTATCGAGAGTAACCTCATGCATAATATTGCCAAGCATATCATACTCTATCGCAAGACTTTTTTGTTTGGAAAACAGGTTTCCGCTAAGCGTTTGTTTGTTTATGACTCCTCCCAGTGGCGAATACCAAACTACATCTCCT
Source organism: Candidatus Thiodiazotropha sp. (assembly GCA_037382065.1). Classification (GTDB taxonomy): domain Bacteria; phylum Pseudomonadota; class Gammaproteobacteria; order Chromatiales; family Chromatiaceae; genus Thiodiazotropha. The sequence continues at coordinate 1,609 of JARRQF010000476.1, forward strand.
GCACTATCAAGAATGATTGTATAGGTGGGTAGTAGATAGTCAGGTGGATTAACTCCACCTGGCAAGGATCTTAATCGTGAAAAATTCGCCAGCAATGTATATCCAGGCTCCATTCGGGATGGGATGCTTATAAGGGTGGAAATAGTTGGAAAATCATCCGGCAGTGGTCCTGTAATTGCTTGTGGTATGGATGTTACCAGTAGCGTTTCATGAGTTTCATCTGTAAGAGTAGCCTCTATTGAGTAGGTATAATTAGGTTTCAGTCCAAGGATAGGAAGATAGTGGTCTGTTTGATACTCAGCGAATTCCTTAGTCCAGTTCTCTAGGCCATTGCTGATAGACAGAGTAACACGAGTAGGTACGTCTGTTGTTAATTGAACAACGCCAGCAAGCGGTGTAAGGCCATTGGGATCCATAGTTAGGCTAGGATCCTGAATGACTTCAATTGAGCATGCGATGTTACTTACCAGCAAGCCTGATAATAAATAAAAAATGACTGATAGACGTTTTGTGTGTGGTATTCTTAAAATATTTGAAAAATATAGATTTGAAAAACGGTGAAGTATTTTTTTCAACGATATATAATTGTTTAAGAATGAAGAAGATTAACTATTAATCTGTCTAGATGAAGACGCTCTCGTAAAATAGAATCTATGCTTTACTGTTTTTTATAGAGTAGAGCTAAAGTAATATTTATCTATGTTATTTTTAGTTAAGAAGAGCATATACGTATAATATATACTAAAAATTTACCGGGTGTAGTGAAATATTCATTGTTGTTTTTCTTTGTCGATGTCGGAACATATGAAACAATTGATAGCATAGGCTAGCAATCACTATTAAATGACTTTCTTGCTAATGATCCCGTGTATCGGTACTCCACAATGTTAGTGAGTTAAGCCATAACCTCTTAACTCAAGTTTCGGAGTTCACCATGAAATCTGAAATCCATAGTTAATATGAATGGTTGGGTGGTCATATCCTCACTCTGCGTGAGATTGCCAACATCGCTGTCTCCTTGCTTTACCTCTGTCTGCCATGTGATTTTTAAGGTGTTTTTTTAGCGGTAGGGGTGAGTAGTTGCATTTTTTCTTCGCAATATCCAAGAACAAGGCTATAATACACGCCATCTGAAATTACGACGCAAGCGTGTCACCAATTATTTGACGAGATAAAAATGACTTCCTTACAACTATCACACATATCACTGATACAGGCAGCCTCTGCCTGTCCTGCGTCAGTCTGTGCGTTTGGCGGTCAGAATTCGCTCGTATTGAGCCCAAGATTTAAAGAACCGGCCCAAACCACATCGAATTATCGCCCCGTAATTAGCTGGAAAGGGGATGATATGACGTAACCTCCAAAGAAAATATATGGGAGGTTACCTGAATACAACCAAGCACCTCCCGAGGATCTATAAAATCCCCGGTTGGTGCCCAAAGAGCGCACTACCGGGGTTTTTGCGTTCTGGGCAATGAGAACCCCTGAGGCCCCACAAGCGGCTCTCGTAGATCTTTAACAATTTGGATTACTGAAACACGTCATCGTAAAAACGATGACATGGCGCGAGGTGCATAGCTCTTTATCCACCTCAATCGCATTTATTCTCGGGGTATAGATCAATTTGGTAGATCACCTGGTTTGGGACCAGGATGTTGGGAGTTCAAATCTCTCTACCCCGACCAATTTTTCCGGTATAGCAAACTTGGTAATGCAGCGGACTGTTAATTCGTGTCGAAAGACGATCCTGGTTCGAATCCAGGTACCGGAGCCAAACATGATGACCTGTTAGAAAACCTACGTAACATAGGTCCGTAGTTCAAGTGGGTAGATCAGCTGACTTTTAACCAGCAGGTTGAAAGTTATTTTTTGGGGCCATAGCTCAACTGGAAGAGCACCTGCCTTGCAAACAGGAGGTTGGGAGTTCGACCCTCCCTGGCTCCACCATTTTAAATAGCGCTTAAAGATCGGATATGAGCGGGAAAACACACGATGCCAACCGAAGCACAAAAATTCGAATCCAGTCAGAGATTGCAGCTACGGGCCTATAACTCAGTTGGAAGAGCACCTCTCTTACAAAAAGGAGGGCATCTGTTCGATACGGATAGCGTGCCATTCACGTTATAGTGTGATTCATCCAATAGGTGACCATAACCATCGAAGCTATTTTTTCAAAATCAGAAACCTGTTATTAGAATGGAGCGGTCAACTGATTTTTTTAGGTTCAACCGCCAACATAGGAGACATTGACTATGGATTGCCAGACCAACGCACCTGTACTGGCTCTAGATACAGCCGGTAACCCAAATGCGTTTATAACGACAGAAGAAGCTATTCACTTGCTGGCGACAGATCGTGTCATCGCACCACTAGGTAAAGAATCCCGTATATTTTATGGTGGAACGAACCGCGCTACCGGATTGCGTTCCAGTATCGAGGTCAATTCGATCCTGCTGACTCGAGCTCGTGTGGTACCGCGACTGTGGGCTGATGACTATGTCCCACCACTGACTAACCGTGCCCTGTTCGAGCGAGATGGCAACACCTGCCAATATTGCGGAAAATCCTTATCCCCCAGACATCTGACAAGAGACCATGTAATCCCGCGTAGCCGTGGAGGAAAAGACATCTGGACGAATGTGGTAGCCTGCTGTTTTGACTGTAATAGTGTCCGCAAGCGAAACCGGACTCCGCAGGAATGGGGTGTTGAGCTGCTCTCGGTTCCCTACGCACCCTGCTATGCGGAACACCTTCTGCTTATGGGGCGGCGTGTTCTCGCAGACCAGGCAGCGTTTGTTCGTGCTCGGGTAAAGCGCAAGCAGTAGCTTCTCCCCCTCCCAGCATCCTGTGGAGAGGGGACTTCTCATATCGGGCTTGGCGTTATTTTTATCGCCTTATACGTGGATTGCGGCCAAAGATAGGATTTCCCCACTCAAACCTATACACTAAATTTAAAATTCCAGAACAGCAATGCGGTACGCTCTTCATCATCAGGGCAATCGCACTACGTTGATCTTATGGGACCAGTCGAGATACCCACTCAATCTCAGAAAGCGGCAGGAATTCGCATAACACATTTAATAATAGTGGTGTAAGCTGCGCTTACAGTATTTAATATTCCCCTCACCCTGGCCCTCTCCCGCAAGGGAGGGGGTCGCAAAAGTCATAGGGTGGGGTTCTGTCCCACCATTAAGAGATGAAATGTAGGATGTGGTGAGGTACGAACCGCATCATGGATATTCGTGTGCCACCGCACTATTGATGCGGTTCGCACCGCTCACCACATCCTACGACTTTTGCGAATATTCACGGCATGCTTTTACAACACCCTCCAAGGGAAGAGGGGATGTGGGGTTCAAACTCTGGAGTGAACAAGCCATTGGGTGCCACACATAAGCTGATGTTTACAATGCGCTCGAAAAGTACACCTCCTCTCCCCTTGGAGGGTGTCGCAAACGTCGTAAGGTAGATTCCTGTCCGACCATTAAGGGCTAAAACGTGTAAGAACTTACGCTCTTTTTTCGGCCTACCCATTGCCTGATATCCTATTCCATTTAATAACTCATAAAGTACCCTAGTAAAGCTTTAATAAGTATGCACATGCCAAGAGACAAGAAAATCTAGCATCGTGCGTACCTTCTCCCTCCGGGAGAAGGACAGGATGAGGGGATAGAAAACCAATCAGACATACGAAATATCTTTCTCAACTGCGTAGGTTGCGGGTCAGGGCAATCGCATGACACATTTCATGATAGTGGTGTAAGCTACGCTTACGCTATTTTATATTCCCCTCTCCCGCAAGGGAGGGTGTCGCAAAAGTCATAGGGTGGGGTTCTGTCCAACCATTAAGAGATGAAATGTAGGATGTGGTGAGGTACGAACCGCATCATTGATGTTCGTGAGCCATCGCACGATTGATGCGGTTCGCACCGCTCACCACATCCTACGACTTTTGCGAATATTCACGGCATGCTTTTACAACACCCTCCAAGGGAAGAGGGGATGTG
>JARRQF010000477.1:0-2936 GCA_037382065.1 Candidatus Thiodiazotropha sp.
GAAACCGATCGGCAATTGATGGGAGGTTTTGCCCTGCCGAACTCGATTAATGCTATTACGGCACTGGTCGGGCAAATTTTGATCGAAATGGAAACACAGCGTGAACAGGGTATGATTGAACAGGTTTACCTGTTTCACAATCACCCTAAAGCCGGGGCGATTTATCGTCCGGTATGTCAGCAACTGTTACCGCTGGATGAAACCTGGCTACACAATCTAGCCAATATTCCCTGGCCAACAGCAAACCTGCCAGAGGTGATGGGAAGCCGGGAGCGAACCTTACGCGCGCTGGTGCGTGAATATCTTTTTGTAACATTGTTTCGAGCTTGCGCAGAATCTTTAGCTAGTGAAAATGCCAGTCGTCTCGCCGCCATGCAACGCGCAGAAAAAAATATTGATGAACTACAGGAAGATCTTAATCGAACATTTAATCGTCTGCGGCAGAGTGGTATTGATGAGGAGCTGTTTGATGTTATTTCAGGCTTTGAAGCAATGAGCCAGGGCTAAGGGTTGTGCGCTTGCAATGACAGGTTATGTTTAGTCTGCATTGAGAAAACAATTGTCGGGAAAGGCTTGTGAGAAAGCGCATTTGTGATAGAGGACCTTGCCCAATGCCAGTGACCATCACATGGACTACCGGTTTACCTGAAGCGAGGATTAAACCAAATGTGACTAAAACTTACTCAGGGTAATGCCTGTTGACACTTGGTATTGGCTTCAAAGCTACTGTTTCCGTTACTAGTACTGTCGCCCTGAACAGAGCCCCAGGTTTTTTTGCGAACAAGGGAATGCAGCGTACTGCACAAATCGCCGGAAAGGCTGTGGCGGTCATAAATAATCCCGCTACAATTGCAGGGGGCGCTGTATGGGCTAGCGTTAATGTTTTCGAACATTGCAGATGTAAAGGTGAGGAATAACATTTTGAAGAAGTACATCAGTTATTTTGCGATTCTTCTTTTTGCACTTCTGCTGATTGGAAGGCTTGTCTATCCGGTCGCCTCGCCATGGATTGACGCAATATTGATTTTCTCAGCAATCATCTTCTTAATCCTAATAAACAAAGATGGGGAAGATAAACGAAAAGGGGCCGGACGATAGCAGCTGATTATAGCAGGCTGTTGAAATTCCCGCGGGATCCCCAGATTCGGTCGCAACTGGCGGTAAGAAAAGGGTACGTAGTTATTTTAGCCGTTAATCAACCAGGAATTTACACATAATACTCGCGAGGATCAGTAGATAATTCCGGATTGACTCACTCCTCCCGGTGCAGATACAGGGTCTGGGTCGGATAAGCGAATTCGATGCCATCACTGGTAAACTCCTCATGAATACCTAGATTAACCTCCTGCTGAATATCCATATAGGTGTTGTAATCCGGAACCGATACGTAATAGACAGTTTCGAAGATCAAAGCGAAATCACCGTAAGACTTAAAGTGTGCACGGTCAACACGTGTATTCGGCTGTTGCTCAATGGCATTTTTCAATATTGCCGGAATACGTTTCAACTTGTCGCGAGGAGTATCGTAGGTAACACCTATCTCAAAGGTTACACGCCGCTCCTGCATACGTCCGTAGTTGCGAATACGGCTGTTAAGTAGATCAGAATTAGAGAACACCAACTGCTCTCCAGTAAGAGAACGCATGCGTGTGGTCTTGAGCCCTACGTACTCAACACTGCCCATGTACTCATCAATTATAAGAAAATCCCCCACGGCGAAGGGCTTGTCGAAGACTATGGAGAAAGAGGCGAACAGATCACCCAGTATATTCTGCACCGCTAGGGCTACCGCGACACCACCGACTCCAAGGCCAGCCACCATCGTTGTCACATTTACACCGAGATTATCCAACCCCACCAGCAACACCACGGACCAGATTGCGATCTTCACTACTAGACCGATAGCAAACAGGCCGGTTACGGCTCCAGGCTCATCGGCAAGGCGGCGGTTGCGTGAACGCACAACCCAGTCTCCGACCAGGCCGCTGCCCCAGAAACCTACCTGCATCATCACAGCAATCAGAGCAGCGCCCCGTACCCAGGACATGAAACTATCAGGGATCTCCAAGAAACGCGTCGCAGCATACAGACCTAGCAGCAACAGCACCCACCAACGCACATTGCGCAGCATACCAACAGCCAGATCATCTATCTGAGTGGTGCTGCGCTCAGCTGCCGCCGCAAAGCGCAAAACCATAAACTGCAGCAGCAGACGTAGCCCCACTGCTGTCAGTACAAGTACCAAAGTGGCATACAGCCAAGCTTGCATCGAGTTGCCGAAAATCTCTAATTGCAATATTTCCAAGATATTCATTTCTATCTCCATCACCTCGCTATGCCCTGGTCACCCACGAGCGCACAATCAATATCGCTAGTTGAATACTCTAACACGATCATAATTTGAACCAAGTGGCAGTTCATCATGTGCCGCAGTTATCAGACGGGGGTTGCGGGGACGGAGTTCCGGGGACAGTGCAGGTCAAGCTTCGGAAAGCGACTTCCCGTCGTGGGTAATGCTCAGGGTTCCTTCGGATGTGAAGTTAAGAGCTATGCTGTCGGAGCGGCGGTTGGGGGAGAAGAGGTAACTGTACTTCGCGACAACGGCGTTGATCTGGGCCTGAGAATTAGCTGCCGCGTATTCACGCTGGAAAGGAATGGACTTGTTTATCTCAACCATGATCGACGTGAGACCTGAGGTGGTGCGCATGACCTTGTCCATTACCGGGTTGTCCTCCAGCGCCTGCTTGAATTCGGCGGCGTAGGCGTAATCGTCCGGCAGCTGGATTTGCCCACGGCTGTCATAGCTGATGCTTGCGGGCGGGTTAGGGATAGAGTTGTCGGCCAGGAATCCAGCCATGTGCGTCGAGATGTAGTTGGACAGACACTCAATGTTCTTCTTGCTTGGAAGTAGCAGGGGTATGGAATCTAGATTAACC
>JARRQF010000478.1:0-2928 GCA_037382065.1 Candidatus Thiodiazotropha sp.
CAGATGGTAGCTGGGTCTCTGTCAGCTATCTGATTTTATGGATAGTTGGCCAGCTGCTATTGACATATTACTTTACTATTATTTTCTCGGTTTTGACGGCGGCGCTACGTGATATTGGGCTATTGATTGAATCGGTATTTCCCTTTTTGCTATTTTTTACTCCCGTTCTCTATCCAATTGAGAATGTGCCAGCGGGGCTCCACTGGATACTCTGGTTGAATCCTTTTACGCCGATAGTGGATGGTTATCATCAAATTCTGCTGATGGGCAATATGCCAGAGGTCACTGATTTTATGATTGTCGCCGTATGGATTGTTGTGGCACTCTCCGTTAGCCGTCTACTCCTCAAGCGCTCACGAGAATACGTTGTTGATTGGCTATGAGTAAGTTGCAACTGGATAATCTGGGTAAACTCTATCGTATCTACCCAACACCAAGGGACCGACTGCTAGAGCTATTGTCTGGTAAGCAGCGACATCAGGAACATTGGGCCTTGAAAAAGGTAACACTTGATGTTGCCAAGGGCGAGGCGGTTGGCATTATCGGAAATAATGGAGCCGGTAAAAGCACCCTGCTGCAGTTGATTACTGGAACTATTGTGCCGTCGACTGGCCAAGTAAGCTACCATGGAAGGTTGACGGCAATCCTGGAGCTGGGTACTGGCTTCCATCCAGATTTTACGGGCCAGGACAATCTCTATTATGCGGGTACCCTAATGGGGATCTCCAGGGAGGAGATTGAATCTCGCTATGAACAGATTGTTAGCTTCTCTGAGTTGGGAGCTGCTATTTCACAGCCATTGAAAACCTATTCAACGGGAATGGTGGTTCGTCTCGCATTCTCATTAGTGACGATGGTTGATCCCGATATTCTGATTGTCGATGAGGCACTTGCCGTTGGTGATAGGAATTTCCAAAAATAATGTATCGAACGCATGATCGAGATCCAACACTCTGGACCCACGATACTCTTTTGCTCCCACAGCATGCACCATATCATGCAGTTTTGTGATCGCGCCTTATGGCTGGATAAGGGTGATGTAAGAGCGATTGGTGAGGTGAGTGAGGTTGTAAATCAATACATCGCAGAAAACAGTCAGGATTCAAAGTTTGGAGACGTAGCAGCAGAATCAGAATTAGAAACAGAAGCAGAAACAGAAATAAAAACATCGTCTGCAATGGGGAATGCTCCAGATCTTCATTGTCGGGTTAAGGCGTTAACTTTACTGCCTTCAACCCATGTAAAACGTGGAGAGCCGATTACTATTGATATGCAGTTTACGATATTTAGGCATGATCGCTATGTACTGGGTATAGCCGTTGATCGAAAGGAGACCCTATTTCGATTGGTCGCTGAAACGTCACTTGAAAATGGACTGGCTTCTGTTGAGCTGAAGCCCGGTGATTACTCGGTGAAAATGGAGCTGGATACCGAGCTGTTTCGGTCGGGTATTTATATTCTCTATGCCGGTCTGCTGCATGACTCTCTTATGACAATCGAGGACTTTATTGAAATTGAATTAAATATTGTGGATAGAGACCCCATTAAGTCGCCTTCGTTGGTCAGAGGGTCTATTGATTGGGATGTCGAGGGGAGTTTTTTTAAGCCTAAAAAAATCAATTGACTGCTCATATCTAATGTAAGGTAAAAAATATATTGAATCAATTCATGAATTTTATCCTCATCATGGCGTCACTCAATTTATAGATTTATTAGCGGTTAATCGTCATGGCTAAATTTTACGTCGATACTATCGATATATGGAAGCAGAAGCTGCTACCGGTTTTGCCCTATATTTTAGATTATTCTACTGCTCGTAGATTATTACTCGGCGTTTCTGCAGCAACAGATTCACGAGATGCCTACCTTGCTGCAATGCGTCTTGAAGTGGTGTGGCTGAGTGAGCGATATCTAAAAAGTAGGTTTAAACATTTCGGCGTTGAGCATATCAACCCTGATGAAACCTATGTCATAACCAGCCTCCATTTTGGTCAATGGGGTATGTATCCAGCCTCCCTTAATCAGCAGTATGGCATTAGCAGCCAGATGGTGATGACCGGAAGAAATAATGCTCCAGGTAGTCCGCTGGCCTATTTTTGGGGAAGGTTTGGTCACCAAAAGCAGATTCTATCGGGGTACCCTGGTTGCTATTCAACGGATGGCTTCTACTCCCATGCGCGACAGTTAAACTCGGGTATCAGCCAGATCGTGATTATGGATGTGAGAGAGTTTGGTTTGCGACAGAAGGAGTTGGCATTGCACTTTATGGGCGGTCCCTACTATCTACCAAAAACCGTAGCTTTATTGGCACGTAAGGCAAAAATAAAAATCCTACCCTATATAGGCTACTACGATGTGGATAAGAAGCAGCACCAGGTCTACTGGTTTGAGCCGATCCAACCAGGAAAAAGTGATCAGGAGACGCTCCAGCAGGTTCTTGATCAGCTTGAGCCGGTATTTTCAAAATGGCCGGACTACTACTTTAATGTTTTGCAGAGTCACCGCCAGCCATATTAATGAGCGTGCAGGATAGCCAAGGCAATTGCACCACAAAGGACTCGTTTTTGTGCATAATAGAAACAAATCGCCACAAAAATGTTGCAAAGCATTTCGTTTTGGCTGAGAAGTTTAGCGAACTCAGCGGTTATTAGATCCCCCTCACCCCGGTCCTCTCCCGCAAGGGAGGGTGTTGTAAAAGCATGCCGCAAAAGTCGTAGGATGTGGTGAGGTACGAACCGCATCATAATTTTCGATCATGTGCCAATATTTGAGTGAGATATTCCATGGTGTTTTTAAACCGATAGGTCACTCTTTTTGAATACGCGATAAAATTCGTGATTGCGTAGGATGCGGTGAGTGGTGCGAACCGCATCAATAGTGGGGTGGCTCACGATCGAAAATTATGATGCGGTTCGTACCTCACCACAT
>JARRQF010000479.1:0-2921 GCA_037382065.1 Candidatus Thiodiazotropha sp.
CCAACTGATCTTTTTAGGTTGAAAAGGGCGAGCCATTCCCTGCGCATTGCGCCTTGTCTCCTGGCCTGAGCAGGCTTCTATCATCGTCAATTTGTATGAAGCACCACACTAGATTTTCATAGAATGAATTTAATCGAATCGAATACTTTGCAATTCAGAAAGCATATCAATTTTTTTGGATCGAGACGTTTGGTTCTGCTCTGTGTTTGATAAACTGACATACAACACCATATACTCTTTATCTTTGACCATCATTTTAGCGGCATAAGAATTAAAATATATTCCAGACCTATTTCCACTACCAGTCAATTCAAACTCATTATCTTGAAACTTTTTTAAATTGTATTGGTTGTAAAGTGCCTGAAGTTGTCTAGACCAGTCACTCTGAGGAATTTTATCGCTAATTTCAAGAATTTGGATAAAATCTTTGGCTGTATGCAAATCAGAACCACTTGGGGTGTAAAAATGGTTGGTTATTTCCCCACCTGCCACATTTTTAGTGTGACTATAGGTTATCCCATTAAAATGCAAATCATTCTTGAAAGGAGAAGCTAAAATGAAACTTAAAAGAATAACTACAAATACTACCGCAGCCAATATTTTGATCATAATTTAAAAACCTGTTAATCCAAGCATTACTTAACTGATCCTGCCATCGCTGAAGTAAGCTCTTTCGTTGGTGGATAAATTCATCATGACTCTATTAGTTTAGCAAGGATCATAAATTTTACTAATCAGAATATAAATCCTCGAAAGAACAAACTACCTCCATTCATCCTTAATATGCCGTATCATTCAGGCATGACGACGATCATTTCAATTTCTAATCTCAGCAAGACCTATAATGGCGGGTTCCATGCGCTTAAAAAGGTTAATCTTGACATTAAAGAGGGTGAGATATTCGCACTGCTTGGACCTAATGGAGCTGGAAAAACTACTTTAATTTCAGTGATATGCGGTTTAGTATCACCCACTTCTGGAACGGTGTCCGTCAGTGATTTTGATATTATTAAAAACTACCGCCAAGCCCGAAAGTTGATAGGACTAGTGCCGCAGGAGCTAACACTTTCAGCTTTTGAAAGGGTCTGGGACACCCTGCGTTTTAGCCGGGGCCTGTTTGGTAAAAAGGCGGACGATGAGTATCTTGAACAATTACTTAAGGACCTTTCATTATGGGATAAAAAAGATAACGAGCTACGTATGTTATCGGGTGGTATGAAACGCAGAGTTCTCATCGGCAAGGCACTTTCACATCAACCGAAAATTCTGTTTCTGGACGAGCCTACAGCCGGGGTAGATGTCGAGCTTCGTAAGGACATGTGGCGCATCGTAAACAAGCTTCGTGAGTCTGGCGTCACGATCATTTTGACCACCCATTATATTGAAGAAGCCGAACAGATTGCGGATCGTGTTGGAGTCATTAATGATGGGCAACTATTATTGGTCGATGATAAAACAAACATGATGCATGAATTGGGTCGCAAGCAATTAATTATTGAACTCAAAGAACCTATAAAAATAGTACCTGAATCGCTAAATTCACACACACTTGAACTTTCCGATGATGGCAATGAGCTTATCTTTACCTACGATACTCAAGCTAAAAGCACTGGCATTACTGCCCTGTTTCAGGATATGCAAAATGCTGGGTTATCAATGAAAGACCTCAGCACAACTCAAAGTTCACTACAGGAAATTTTTGTTAACCTGGTGCAGGCAGATAGATGAATATGCAAGCCGTAAAGGTTATTTACAAATATGAGATGTTACGCACCTGGCATACCCTATTTCAGAGCATTGCATCACCAGTTTTATCAACCGCGCTCTATTTTATTGTATTTGGTTCAGCCATTGGTTCACGCATACAGGCGGTTGATGGAGTAACCTATGGGTTGTTTATTGTGCCTGGACTGGTCATGCTATCGATACTGACTCAAAGTGTATCAAATGCATCGTTTGGTATCTTCTTTCCCAAATTCACAGGAACAGTTTATGAAGTTATGTCAGCCCCAATCTCATTTTTTGAAATCATACTGGGTTATGTAGGCGCTGCTGCTTCGAAGTCCATGATTCTTGGAATCATTATCTTGATTACCGCAGACTTTTTTGTGGAGTTGCGAATCGACCATCCTGTTTGGATGGTGATGTTCCTGGTGCTTACCTGCGTTACATTCAGCCTATTAGGTTTTATTATAGGCCTGTGGGCAAATAACTTCGAAAAATTGCAGGTTGTTCCTCTATTAATCATCACACCGCTGGTTTTCCTCGGCGGCACTTTTTATTCTGTAAATATGTTACCTCCTTTGTGGCAGACCATTACGCTATTCAATCCGGTACTCTATTTGGTGAGTGGTTTTCGCTGGAGCTTTTTTGGTGTTTCTGATGTAAATGTCGGCATCAGCCTAGTTGTTATCCTGCTGTTTCTTGGAATCTGTTCTAGTATTGTGTGGTGGGTGTTTAAAACCGGATATCGCTTAAAAGAGTAATAGGCGTGCATTCGATGGAAGCTATAGCAAAGCTTTAATTAGGTATGCATATGCCAAGAGACAAGAGAATCTAGTGTGGTGCGTCCCTTCTCCCACCGGAGGGAGTTGTAAAAGTCGTAGGGTGGGTTCCTGCCTCACCAGCAAGGGTTAAAACGTAGGATGTGGTGAGGCACGAACCGCATCATTGATGTTCGTGAGCCATCGCACTATTGATGCGGTTCGCACCGCTCACCGCATCCTACGCAATTACGAATTTTATCGCGACTTCAAAAAGAGTGGCCTATCGGTTTAAAAATACCATGAAATATCTCACTCAAATATTCGCAAAAGTCGTAGGGTGGGGTTCTGTCCCCACCATTAAGGGATGAAACGTAGGATGTGGTGAGGTACGAACCGCATCATGGTTTTCTATCCCCTCATCCTGTCCTTCTCCCG
>JARRQF010000480.1:0-2905 GCA_037382065.1 Candidatus Thiodiazotropha sp.
GGCCTGAGCAGGCTTCTATCATCGTCAATTTGTATGAAGCACCACACTAGTGTGGTGCTCCAAACAATCCAATAGCAGCGCCTTTCATTATCGCCTTCAGCTTCGCCATACGATCCTCTTCAAACATCAGAATCCGAAATAGATCCTGCATCGTAGCCAGAGCGTCATAGAGTATGAACCCCGGAAAGCGAAATAGATACTCTCGCCAGATGCGTGTACGGTTACGATAGATGGTAAATCGGCGCCCGGCAGAGTGGTTCCATGCCCAAAAACGGCGCCCCAGAAAGCGATGCTCAGTCTGAGCACCAAGATTGTGCAGTAAAATGGCATCGCGCACAGCCGCAATGTGGTACCCATGGTCAATGGCACGCAGACAAAAATCGACATCCAGGTAGTCGATATCAAAAGCCTCCCGAATCAAACCAATCTCACGAAACAGCGAAGCATGAATCAAACTGCCGGAACTGATCGCGATGAATAGATTTTCCAGCACTGGCTGACTGGAGAAGTCATCAATGGAAAAGCGAGGAAACCGGAACCTCCCCCCTGATGAAGTGACATACCGAGCCTCTCTTTTAACCCCCTGCTCCTGATATTGCGGAACGATGATTTGGGTTCTTGGGTTCAGGGCATATCTTTCTACTGCCTGAGATAGCTGAGCAACCATCTGAGCTTCAGCGCGACTATCGTCATCCATCATGAGTAGCCAATCCGCCCCCTCATCCAGAGCCGCAGAAATACCGATATTCTGTGCCTTAGCCAGTCCAAGATTTTGACTGTTTTGGATAAGCTTGACCTGTTTGCCACATACTTTGGCTAACGCCACCAACCGTTCACGAGAATCCTGGCAACTGCTATTATCTACAATAATCACCTGTGTCACTTGATTGAGATAGCTTTGCAAGGCCGATTCGAAGGTGCTATCAATATTATAAGTCACCGTAACGGCTATGATTTTTTTGGTTGGCATTTTAGACATGCCCCCTATTGTCGCCGATTCAGATAGTCTGAGTCACACATCTTTTTTCATCTCAAACATTCAAAAGGATAGGCTAATTCACACCTTGCAATCAGACTGGTGGAGGTCAAAAATTGCCTCTATAATGGGTTTATGCAGATCTGACTTTGTGACCAAACTCACAGAACCTTAAAGAGCGCCTATGCCTGAAATCACAGACGAAGCCCTTCTTGAAAACAGCTGTGATGCCGTCATTACATCATCCATTCGAATCAGCCCAGAATCGACAGATGAAGTACGTCAACTTGTGTTGCAGATTGATGACCCCACCTTCCGCTATGCCGCTGGCCAATCGATAGGTGTACTGGTCCCCGGTCCGCATGAATTCGGCAGTGAGTATCATCACAGACGATACTCCATTGCCAACCCAATCCAAACCGGTAATGCTCAAAACATCGAACTGGAGATCTTAGTCAAACGTTGCTTCTACCTGGATGAGATATCCGGTGAGCAGTATCCCGGTATTGCCTCAAACTACCTTTGTGACGGCAAAAACGGTGATAAAATTAAGATAACAGGCCCCTACAAAAGCCCATTTAAAATCCCTGCAGATAAAAGTAGCAATCTACTGATGATTGGCACCGGCACTGGTGTCGCACCATTTCGCGCCTTCGTGCGTCAGATCTATGACCAACACGGTAGTTGGGATGGCAAAGTACGCCTATTCTATGGCGACCAAGGGGGAATGAATCTCCTCTATATGAATAACGAGCAAAAGGATCTGGCTCAATATTATGATGATACAACCTTCAAAGCATTCAGCGCCTTGACCGACAAACCAATCACGGGCGCAGAACGGGGTTTGGAGGAGAGCCTAACCACCCATGCAGAAGAGTGCCACAAACTATTGTGCGAACCGAATACCTATCTCTTTCTCGGCGGTCAGGAGAAAGCAGCTGCGGTATTTAACCAAGTAATGGCTAAGTCCTTTGGCACAGAAAAGGCATGGGAGCAACATAGACAGACCTTAATCGAACAAGATCGTTGGGCCGAACTCCTCTACCACTGAGTGGTATCACAGCTCTTCTGAATGCGATTTCCAAAAGCAGAATGGTGCGCCATTCTGTGACTAATTTGCTAATCTTTCTAATTTTACGACACCCTCCCCAAGCTGAATAGGAAGACAATACCGCCCTTCCAACCGTAGAAGGTCTCGTGCAGACTCAGCTTTAGCTGATGAAAATAGGTATCAATTTATTCCATAACTTGCCGATATAATGACCAAGAGACACTATCCTGCCTCTTAAAATAGACCGCCAGATAGGATGTTATTGACGCAAGGGATATTAGAGACGGTTTTTATCATAAGATGAGACATATACAGCACTGATATATGGATAGCAGTACACGAGGTATCACAATGAAAAAGAGCATTCGTAATATTCTTTCTATCGACACCCTAATCCTGGCCGCCGCAGGTATCTGGATGGCTTCTATCCTGATCACGCTTATTTCCTGATTCGGATAAATTATCGGGCTAATTTTTCTGAAAAGCTGAGTCAACTGTACCATCACATTTACTCCAAAAATTTCACCACGAAGGATATGATCCTTCGTATTCTTGCGCCCTTCGTGGTGAACCTAAAAAATCAGTTATTAACCAGGTTTACTTATTGATTTATTGCTTTGTCTTTGGAGTGGTCGGGATAGAAATATGGCGCACGCGCATGATTTAAGCTAACAGCTTCCAGTGTATCCGCCGTTTCCAGCTTCGTGGCAAATGGCTGCCAAGCCCTGTCATCACGTTTCCACAAGCCCCCCCTACGATCCAGGGCAATTGCACTACGTTGATCTTATGGGACTCGTCGAGATACCCACTCAATCTCAGAAAGCGGCAGGCATTCGCATGACACCTTTAATAATAGTGGTGTAAGCTGCGCTTACGCT
>JARRQF010000481.1:0-2898 GCA_037382065.1 Candidatus Thiodiazotropha sp.
TACGTAGGATGCGGTGAGCGGTGCGAACCGCATCAATAGTGCGATGGCTCACGAACATCAATGATGCGGTTCGTACCTCACCACATCCTACATTTCTTTTCTTAATGGTGGGACAGAACCACACCCTATGACTTTTGCGACACCCTCCAAGGGGAGAGGGAGTCTACTTTTCGAACGCATCGTAAACATCAGCTTACTGTGTGGCACCCAAGGGCTTGTCACGCCAGGGTTCGAACCCCGCATCCCCTCTCCCCTTGCGAGAGAAGGCCAGGGTGAGGGGGATATAAAATAGCGTAAGCGCAGCTTACATCACGATCATGAAATGTGTCATGCGAATGCTTGGCGCTTTCTGAGATTGAGTGGGTATCTCGACGAGCCCCATAAGATCAACGTAGTCCAATTGCCCTGATGCTTTCCCCTGTCAACGCTTAACCTTGTGCTTACGGATGTCGGCCCATGACTCTGGGTCTTGGTGGATCGTTGGCTAATTAAGCTGCTAGATAGTCAGTTTTGATGCAAGATTTGGATGGGTGTCTCAATTGACAATCCTTACTTAAAGTTACATAGTCTCAGAAGGTCCTGGGCAACAGGAGAAAATTCCAGACAAATGGCTCTTCAATGACTTCGAACCGGTTGCTGTTCAATGGTATGCAGATACAAATCACAATGGAAGAATGGACGATGGAGAGAGTCTTTCTGGTGAAAAAATACACACTACACCCGCTAATGAGGCGAAACACAGTAGGCGTGAAGCCGTAACCCTTTCCGAATCGCATGGATGCATTCACATCAAACCCGCCGATCGGGAGGAAATCATGAAACAGGGCGGCTTTAAGGCCGGGAATCAGCTTGTCATACACAACCACACTGAAAAATTCACACCGCCGACAAATAAGCCTCAGCAATAGACAGGATGACGGATCTTGAACTTTAGGCAAGCAGTCCTGTTGATCGTCTCCGTCCTGTTTCCGTTTGACGGTTATGCGGGCGGAAATGGAGGCTTTTTTTGGAGCTATGTCGGCACTGTTTACGATTCCACCGGGAAAACCCTGCAGCTTGATATACAGAATGCCTATGATGCAATCTACTTTAATAAAGCGCTGTATCTGATCGGGGCCTATATTGACAAAAACGAGATACATCATCCAAGGGTTGCCAAGATAAACGCCACCCTCAAAGATCCTGTCTACTGGTCGTTCGATCACATACTGGAAGATATCTTTACCTTCAAAGACAAGCTGTATACGAGCGATTCGAAAGGTTCGGTATTCACTTTAATCGATTCTCAATGGCGCCCAGCAGCCTTTAAGTTTGAGCCAGAGTCAATCGTGGTATATACCGATACAGATTTAGTGGCATGCTATCCAGCACAACAGATCAAGGCGTCACCCTCTCTGGGAGGCTGTTACTCTCTCAGCAAGGGCTGGCATACCCAGTTGGATTGGCGAGGCGTAAAACCAGAGGTCTGCGGCCACACGCTCTACGTCCTTGAGGAGAACTACAAAGGCAACGTCATCACACAACTGGATCTGGAGCAAGGAAAAGTTTTAGTCACCCGCCCCGTTACCGAGGTGCCTCATGAGCTTTGTGGTCACAAAGAAAAAAAGGCTCGTCCCCTAATCGAGTGGGTACCCTACAATTACCAACCTTTTCAGGATAAAGATCCAAT
Source organism: Candidatus Thiodiazotropha sp. (assembly GCA_037382065.1). Lineage (GTDB taxonomy): Bacteria > Pseudomonadota > Gammaproteobacteria > Chromatiales > Chromatiaceae > Thiodiazotropha. The sequence goes on from JARRQF010000481.1 coordinate 1,670, forward strand.
CCAGCAAGATGGAAGTAAATAGCGTTAGCAAACCGCTTCTTATTACAAGGCAGCCACTCTAAATAGTCCATACATAAAAGCATAAATTGTCAGTTGAAGGACACAATGATCCCTCAGCCATTTCCGATTAGCATGATGGATATGTCATCCATATCAATGTTCCCGTATGTGTAGCTATGGTTACGGCTGTATACGATTTGAAAACTGAGGAATCTAAAAGTGATAATTAATGTCTACCTGGATATTAAACTAATCAGTAAAATACGCTGATTTAACATTATTCAAGTTACCTTCTCCAAGTAATTCAGCATAGGCAGATACAATATCATCAATATAGCTATCTATATCAGGATCACTTTTACGCATGTCTTGAATCGAGACTGTTCCTTCAGCTCTTATGGATTGAACCGAAAACTTCAGCCAGTATAAGGTTTTCTCTTGTTTGCCCATGCGGTCTAACTTGTTGTTTGACTGATTATTTTCTATGTAATTAACATATAAGTCATTAATTGGATAGTGATCTATATATTGTGCGGATATTATTTGATCCATTAAGCGCTCTGAGTTTTTATAAAGTATATCTTTATAAAATTCAGAGCCATTTTTCATATTGATAATTCTCTTACGCTCAATACGAAAGCCAGTTTCGAATTGCTCAATTTGAAGATTATCTTTTAACTCTTTTTGTCTTTGCTCCCAGAAGATTACTTCTCCATTATTATTTAGAATAAAGCAATTTTTATTTTCATACTCTGAATTTACAATTGTAACTACCAAATAACCAGAATGTTTATCAATATTTTGATCGACAATCAAGAATCCATCTGGCGGTAAAATAGTATAACCATAATCGTTTTCTTGAGATTTAATGATTTTTAGACCAGTCATTCATTTTACCTGTTTCAATGTCACTTCATTACCTACAATTTTTACGATTTCGAACCTGGAATTTTATAAAAAACAGATTCCTGTCTTGTCATCATTGCTTCGAACTTGATGTTTATTCTACTAGCGTGGTTAACGAAAAATGATAGATCAGAAATATCTTTAGCTTGACCGTCAATAATAGTCGCTTTAACAGTGGCATTATCCCAGAATGGTTGCGTTATTTCATCTCCAGAAAATTGAAATGGTTAAAGGTTACCACATTTCGGGACACCCACCATTCAGCACATTTCGGGACACCCATTATTTGCAGCTAACACTATCACAGCACATTTCGAACACAT
>JARRQF010000482.1:0-2898 GCA_037382065.1 Candidatus Thiodiazotropha sp.
TCCCATTCCAATTATTAGTAAACGTCCCTTTCTTATCTGTTTCTTGATAAACGGGAATGCAATTAACATAACAAACTACGCTCTTGTTAACGTTCCAATTAAACTGAGGGTTATAGTAATTTTTGAAAAATTTCCAATAAACAACCCCCTGTATATAATCGCAGTTACAATAGGTATTCCCATGTATAGCAGCGTTCCAGCACTTATACCTTGTAAACCCAATGGTGAGCTTCGTGAGAATGTCGTAAGAAAACCAACCAATACTGCAACAGACAGGACCAACAGTCCATATGTTATTGATCTCAATATGACTTGATACGCAACATATGATGTAATGATCGATTTGATCGAAAAATAGTATAGTAGTGGTATGAATATCGAGTGCATTGCGAGATAACCTGACTCTACAACGTCAGAAGATTGCAACATAATAAAAAAATAAACTATAGCCATTAGTGCTATAGCAAAATCTAGCGAATTAAACAGGTATCGCTTTCTAAATAGAGTCAATTTAACAAAGGATGAAAAACTAATAATAAACAGTAAAATAATATTAGGTTGTAACTCGATAATTCCAATTGTTGCACGAGGCATTAACTTTTCGAGCGGCATAGATAAAAGCGTTACTCCCAATAGCCAACACAACAATGAACATCGAACTTTTTGGCTCACAATTCCGTCCCAGACGACTTATGCTGTTTTCGTATATAGTCGTAGTATTATTCATCAAATGGAGAATAAGATTGTAGAATTCAATTTACACAAACACTTAACTAACAAAACGCATTGCTTCCTCGTACATTGTCGAGCAAATTGAGTGAATTGTATCAATTTCATAATGCGTGAGTTTCTGCCTTTCAGCTAGCCCTGTTTTCTTAAATATTTTTCCATAGTCCTCAGAATATTCAAGGTCTACAAACTCATAAATCTGGCGCAATCTATCTGGATTATTGATTAAATCCTCATAATCAACCACATATAATACATCATCTCCTAGATTTGAGCGCAATTCTAAGAGTTGATGCAATTTACCGTTATACGAATAACAAGCGCGTTTGAGCGCCGATATACCAATCACACCGAATCTTTTATATTTTTCTACTTCTCTATCCGTTAATTGATTTCGCCCACATGCATTAAATAATTCGTTAAGCGGAAACCGCTTCCAGTTATATAACATTGATCGCACGACAGAAAACGGATCACGCGTTACCCATATTACTTTTGCAGGCAACTGGAGCTCAAAATACTCCGTATAATATTCGTTTAAATATGTAGTTTGAAAACAATACCGGCCAGATCTTTCTATGTTTTTAATACCTGCTAAAATTCGTGCGCCTTCAAGTTCATCATCCTTTTCTGTCCAAAACTCTGATAATTCATAACTCTGTGATAGCGCCCTTCGTAATACAGTAGTGCCAGAACGCTGACATCCAGTAACCAGTATTGGATTTTCATACTCTGGCAGTCTATACAATAACTTTCGACCAGGACGTTTAACAGACTTTGAAAAATACCACCATCCAATTGGTGGTATATGCATTTTTAGTTGCTTAAGCATGAATAAAAGTAGCGCAAGATAAATATTTTCTAAAACTGAATAGTTGAACGCTTATTTAAAATATTTAGTAATAACCATTATGATTGCTTCTTTCATTTGATTTATTCAAAACTACCCCCATAAACTTACTACTATCTATTAGATTATAAGCTTGCACAAGGTCCTCTTTGCGGGTAACGCCATCTTCTACAACAAGCATAACTGCATCTACAAATGGCGTAAATGCAATTACATCGTCACAAGACAATACCGGAGGCATATCAAGTATAACAACTCTATTCATATATCTAGCTTTAAGTTCATTTATTAACTTTACCATTCTCGGAGAAGACAACATTTCAGATGAGTTTGAAAATGAATTACTACCGGGAAGTACAACTAATCGTTCTATCCCTGGATTAAATAAGATGTCGCTAAGTTCTAATTCGGCAGACAAATACTCACTGATCCCTGGCCTATCTTCATCATAAAAATATCGACTGATGTTGGGGCGCCTTAAATCCATATCCACTAATAGTGCCGAATGATTAACCTCCATTGCTATACTAGTGGCTAAATTGATTGATGTAAGAGTCTTACCACAGCCCTCTCTTGGACTAGTTACCACCAGCGTATTCCATTGATTCTTTTTGAGCCTCTGGAGTACATGGGTACGTAACACTTTATACTGGTCAGAAATCGAATCGTTTGTTTCGCCTAGTACAATCCTCTTCTCTTTCAATCGTTCTTTTGAGATATTGAGCGATTGTGTTTTCGTATAGGTTATCTGAGTTTCGGAAACAGGCGCCTCATTAATCCGCGCATCCTTTTCCAGTCTACCCAACCCAGAATTAGTCGAACGCGAGTCACGCGCACGTTCCAAAGCTTTTTTGATTTTTTCCACTATTTCGATCTCATGGCAACATTATTAAGCCATCTCAATATTGAAACACCCGCAGGGGATATACGCTGATGTATTCAGCCTTCCCCTACATTCAAACCGAATTTTCTAAGCACAACGTACCAAACAACATCTAGTGGCACCATAAAGGAGTTAACCAATACTAGCGCAAGCATAATCGCGGAAATCAATACAACGGTTATTTGGACACGTGTAATATTCATTCGTTTGATATCGTTTCTGTCTATGTATGGAATAATTGCTAAAGGTGGTTCTTTGATTATTGAACGAATTGCATTACTTCCATATACAGTCTGATCTAGCCCTTCTTTAAGGATGACGCTACCAAGACCAGACCCGATGCTTGCGGCAATGCCCAGCATGAAGATTAAAATGCGATTCGGTTTGTCCGGCTGTTCAGGTAACTGAGGCGGTTCAACCAGAGAGAATCTTTCTC
>JARRQF010000483.1:0-5058 GCA_037382065.1 Candidatus Thiodiazotropha sp.
TGGGCTCAACCAGCTCGATGGCCACCACGTTAGGCGGCGTACCGATCTGCTCCAACACGCTGCGGGGGATAATGGAGGACCAGTAACCGCTGCCCACATGGGCCAGCAGACACAGAATGGAGTTGGTCTCCAGGGTCGGCGTTGCATCGGCGCCAACCTGTTGAAACACGGCATCGATGGTCTGCCGGTTCATCATATCGGGAGTCAGCAGACAGAGCGGAGTGTTAGCAGCATCCCGCCAGCTTACCGTTTCGTAGCCTGAAAAAGCACCCTCCTGCGCAGTCAGTAGCACATGGCGTTCGCACCAGAGAGGCACACTCTTCAATGCCGCATTGTCATCGACGGAGTGCAGATAGACCAGCCCGGCATCGAGTTCGAAGCGTTGCAGACGCTCGACGATCTCGCTGTTGTTCAACGACAGCACCTCCACCGTGACGCCGGGATGGCGGCGGCAGAAGGCCGAAGTCAGGCCGGCGATTGCGGTCATGGCGGTGGGGATGGCGCCGAGGCGCAAACGCCCCGTCAACTCATCACGCAGGCTTGCCAGCTCCTGGCGCAGATCGTCTACACTGGCCGCCACACGTTGGGCGTAATCAACAACAATGACACCCTCAGGGGTCAGTCCAGTGAACTGTTGTCCCCTCTCCACAACACTGACACCCAAGGTCTCCTCGATGTCGCGAATCGCCGCAGACAGGGTTGAAGGTGAAACATGGCAGGCCGCCGCGGCATGACCGAAGTGCTTTTCCCGGGCCAGGGCGATGAGATAGCGGTATTTGCGTGTGATCATAGATGCACTATAAACCAAAATGGCGGCTGATCGGATCCATACGGGTGCGGTAGTTATTAACCCAGCATTTTCTTAATAGGCCATGTATTACTGCATCACGGTTCTTGACAAGGGCGCGCCATTGCCTGCTCAGGAGAATGGGTGCTGTTGGACTACTCACTCCGCAAGCAGCGTAACTTGCAAACCCTGGCACTGAAGAAACTGCCGAAAGCGGAACAGCAAGCCTCACAGGGCCGTGCTTGGTTTCGTGGTGTTTGCGCAAACCAGGAAACCACTTGTGAGACCAGCTGGCCATAAAACTTGATTTGACGCTACTGGTTTGTACTTGTTTTTTACGACGGCGTGATTTCCAAGACAACAGAGGTGGATGTCTTGTTTGGATCTATATAGGCTCGCCTGTCCAAAACGTCGATCGAGTGGACAGATTCCTGAAGGTGCTCCAGAATGCACAATTTCGTAAAACAAGCGTTATTCACTGGGTGTGTTGCCAGGGTTTTCATAGGGTGCTACGCCATATTGTTGAAGTAAGTCTTAATATACAGAAGGGGTTTGGATGGATACTTGCCTGAACGACCTCCCCGAAAACAAGCGTGGGGAACTGATAGAGATTGTTCGAATCGTTCGCGAAGCAGCAGAAGTGGAAATGATCATCCTTTACGGCAGCTACGCACGAGGGGACTGGAAAGAGGAAAAAGACCTGGATCCGGAGCGATGGTCCGGACAAGTCTCTGATTATGATTTACTCATTGTAGTTGCTGAGCAGGTACAGGCTGGGGATGAACTATTCTGGAAGCGGGTGGCGGATACAATAAATGATAAAGGCTTTTCCGCTCATGTGCGCCCCATTATCTATGATGTCAATGAGGTAAACATGGCCTTGGCAGAAGACCGTTATTTTTTCCACGACCTTAACGAACAGGGAAAAATGCTTTACGACTCTGGGCGTTTTCAACTGGCCAAGCCCCAGGAACTGGGGGCGAAAGAACGTAAGCGCCTTGCCGAGGAATATTTTGATGTCTGGTTTTATCGCGCCGAACAGTTCTACAAGGTTCATGAGTTTCTACATAAGCAGGACGATTTACGTGGGGCTGCCTTTGAGTTAAACCAAGCCACCGAAACCGCTTACAAAACCATTCTTTTGGTTCATGCCCTTTATTGTCCCCATGAGCATCTGCTGGATATCCTCGGCCGCATGGCCGCTAAACACGGACAGGTTTTTGAAGAGATTTTCCCTCAGGATAACCAGCAACAACGTCACTGTTTCAATCAGCTCGACCGCGCTTATATCGGAAGCCGTTATCAACCTCGTTTCAAAGTCACTCGAGATGAACTCAATGACCTCGCGCCGCGTGTGAAGACCTTGTTGAAAATGACTGAACAGCTTTGCCGCAAGGAAATCGCCAGGCTTGGTGTAGAAGCGGATATTGGTGGGCCCACTAGGACTTGAACCTAGGACCAAGGATTATGAGTCTAGGACCAAGGATTATGAGTGCCTTTCGGGTGCTTTTTGTTGCGCCCTTTATTTGCACTATATTATATATTTCAATGACTTATAAATTTTCGCTCACACGATAAACCACATCTTTACACTGGGTTGTAGTCAGAATGTAGTTCATTTAGCTGATACATACCTTGCCGATCAAAATGTAGGCCGAGTGGAGGTAATTCTATGGGTACGTTATAATGTACAAGATCTTGTGCATTTTGTCGTATGGAGAATTCAATGGCCATTCAGCGGATCTTAGCGGAAGAGGCTGTTTCAGTATCAGAGATGCGGAAACACCCCACGGATTTTTTTACCGATCACCCTATAGCTGTGCTAAATAAAAATCAGACGGCGGGCTATATGGTTGGGAAAGAACTGTTCGAAACCATGGTTGATTTGATTAGGCAGCTACAACCCCAGGAAACCGTTACCGCAAAATTTCAGCCGACTACAGCTCAGCTCAAAGCCGTTACGAGTGGATCAGCAAAGCTTCTTGCATCGATCAATGAGGATGAGTTGGGAGAATTCGTTGAGTGAAGGTTCGGGTATTTCACCACAAAACATTGGAGCAGATCTTCACACAGCATGGACTGGATCTGATCGCTCTGAAAGAGGATTTTAAACGATACAAAGAATCCGGCGTACCTCCAAGTCTATTTGGGCGCGATGCGGAATATAATCACCCCAATACCTTACCTATCGTACGCCAAGAAAAATTGTCTCATATTCATCTGGAAGAGCCTGATAAACCTTGGCCTGTCCGAGCCGTTCAATTTAGCAAGACGAGTGACGTTCACTTAGTGTATTGCCGGGGCTTTCATGATGAAGATTGTTTTCTTCTCATGGCGTTGCTGTCGCCTAACGCTCATGATCAGGCGCTAAACCGTACTATCATGTACAACCTTGGCAAAATGGCGGAAAAATTTAGAATCAAATACTAATGTTGCTTGGCGGAGACAAACGAAAGCAGCAAGCGGACATAGCCAAAGCTATTGAATGCTGGCAAGACTACCAGGTGAGAGTGGCTTCCTGATAGCGTTACATCATTTATATAACGCGAAGAATAATTATCACAACGGGACGGGACACCAACAACGGGACGGGACACCCATTAAATACTTTATTTTTACGATGGCGTGATTTCCAAGGCAACAGGGATGGATGTCTTGTTTGGTTGTAGAAGATGCTGGACACCGGTTAAATACTCGACAAACCAACAGGCATGCGAAAACCTGATTAAGATTCAATCATGGAATGCCCCAGGAGGTTAGGATGACCGCCGCCCGCCAAAGACTGATCAGTCTTTATTTTACTGTTAAATCCACGGCTTTAGGGGTGGTCACATACTCAGACGATAACTCATGCCCTCTTATTCCCAAATATAAGCTACGGTAATGTCCCTTTAAAAGTCCTGAGCTATCCGTAATCCCGGCAGACTCGGCCCCTGTTAAATTAGGGATAACCGATTTCATAGAATCTAGCTCCCATCTATTCAATAAATCACTGACTACAACATTACCATCCGTTTCAAATAATTCTTTACCCGGAAAACGAACCCACGAAGACCCATTTACAAAAGTATTTCTGTAAATGAAAGAGTTGTAGGTTTGTCCTGAAAAACCTTCACCGTGTGCCCACATCATTAATAATTGTGAACTATTTCCTGGTTTAATTACGACTCTATTCCAGCAAATTTCTGTATCATGAGGAACATATCCACCAGTCCAATCGTAGCCTACTCCCAACTGTGAGCCCGAAACATTTTCATAAGCTTGATTTGCTCTAACTGTTACATAGGCAACAGTCGCCTTAGGAAAAAAACCTGCATTTGAGTCGCTGTTTTTAGCAATATTTTCTTCGAACAGAACATGACTTGTTGTATAAGCCTCGACATAAGAACCGTTGTATCCGCTATTATGTATATTATCTACTGTATTTCCTTTATAGAGAAAATTATCTTTTAAAGTCCCTGTGTCAGAAACAAATACGGTACTTGTATTATCTATTCCAGTTGTACCTGGGCCTAAATTATAAAAATAATTATTCCAAAACGTTACCCTGTCTGAGGCAGCAGTTATCCAGAAAAAATGTGCATTAGCAACATCTTGTCTGCCATTTTCGAAACGAATACCCGCAACAAAAATATCATCAAAATTTATTGAGTAAAAGAATTTCGCTAACGAGCAATCGATTATTGGGGTTTCATCGGGGAATCCTATTAGTGATGGTGTTTTAGCAGTTGAATCAAACTTTACATTTCCATTGCTTGCCACAGAACCATATGCCGAATATTTGCCACCCCGAAAAACTACAATTTTATTTTTGTATGTTGCATCTGATAAATCGGCTTTATACCAATCCGCAAATGATTCAAGTGGTTGTGATATTGTTCCTACTTTGGGTCCAGAGTAACCATCCTGAATAAACACAAACTGATCAGAATCAACAGTTACTGACCAAGATATTTCGAGAGTATTCAACTCCTGATCTGTGACCCTTATAGTGAATGATTCAGTGCCGTTACTTTCTGTAGGTGTCCATGTGACAATTCCATAGTTTGCATCACCATAATACGCTCCAACGGAAGCTCCATTTGGCCCTTGAACTACTTCATACTTGAATGGCCATGCACCTCCTTGTACACCAATAGGAATCTCATATCTAAAATCGGGGTGTGCCCAACGGTGACGGGCATGTGCTTGTGTTTCAGAATCGGGGCGAGGGTATACCAGGTGCATCGGCATTTTCGCTGGAACGAAATTCTTTTGCGGGAGAGGAAAAT